>CAZKFP010000039.1:0-6282 GCA_964552085.1 uncultured Steroidobacteraceae bacterium | reverse complement strand
CCGGCTCGACCTCGGTGCTCGTGCTGGCGCCCGCCGGGCGCGCTCCCGTCGGCGCCGTCGCCGGGGTGCGCGTCGCGCTTCATCGGTCCGCCTGGTTGGTCATCGGTCGCGACCTCGTCGGCCAGCGGGTGCACGCCACCGTCGAGCGGCACCGCTGGGCGCTGGCCGGTGGCTCGGCGGAGCTCGACCTGTGGTTCGGCGAGGGCCGTCGCCTCGATCCGCTCGTGACGGTGCTGGCGCGACCTCGTTCGCTGGAGGAACGTGCGGCCCTGCACGTGGTGAGCGCCTGATGCGGCTTCTCGCGCTCGTCTGGCCGGAGCTGCGCGCGCCCGAGGCCGACCCGCGCCCGTTCGAGCGCATGCTCGACGCGCTCGACGATCTCTCTCCGCGGTTGGAGGTGGTGGACATCGGCGTGGCGCTTGTCGACGTCGCCGGCCTGGGACCGATGTGGGGGCCGGAGCGACGGATCGCCGCCCGGGCCGTCCAGCTGACGCGCGCCGTTCGACCGCTCACCGTGCGCTGCGGGATCGGCGAAAACCGCTGGCTGGCGACGCTCGCCGCCCGGCTCGCGCGCGTCGAGCGCCCCGGGGCCCCCGCCGCGTTCCGCGTCATCGACCGCGACGAGCTGCGCGCCCTGCCGTTGACCCTTCTCCCCGGCGACGCGGCGATGCGACAGCGCTTCAGGCTGTTCGGGCTGACGAGCATGGGGCAGCTCGCCGCCCTGCCGCGCTCGGCCGTCGGCGCCCAGTTCGGCGCCGCGGGCGAGCGGCTCCAGGCCCTCGCCCGCGGCGATGACCCGCGGCCACTCGTCCCGCGCCGGCGCCCGGAACGGGTTCAGGCGGGCGTGACCTTCGAGACGTCGCTCGACGGGGTCGGCGCGGTGGGGCTGACCCTGCGCCGCGTGGCCGCCGAGCTGTGCGATCGGCTCCGCGAGCGGCATCTCGCTCCCGGTCGCGCGACGCTCGTGCTGCGCCTGGAGGACGCGCCCGCCCTTCGCGTGGAGCAGCCGTTTCCGCAGCCGGCGCTCGAGCCGGACTGGATTGCCCGCCTGCTCCTCTCGCGCGTGGAGGCGGCGGCCCGCGCCCGCGTGTTGCGGGATGGGGACGAGCCACGCGTCGGATCGCTCACGCTCGCCTTCGATCGCCTGGGCGACCCGGTCACGCGCCAGCTGCCGGCCTTCGAGGCGCGCGCCGGACGCTGGGAGGAGCTGCGCTGGTCGCTCGAGCGGATCCGGCATCGGTTCGGGGAGGGCCGGCTCTGGCGTGCCGTCGACGAGCGGCCGACCGCGGGGCTGCCCGAGCATCGGTCACGGCTCGTGGAGATCAACGAATGACACGGCGCTACGCGGACCATCCCCTCGTCCAGGTCGACACCGATGCGCTTGGCGTGCCCGTGCGCCTGCGCATGGACGGCACCGTTCACGGCGAGCTCGGGATCTGCAACCGATGGCGTGTCGACGACGGCTGGTGGCGGGAGCCGGTCGCCCGCGCCTGCTACAAGGTCGTCACCCGCTCCGGGCTGCTCGCGGTGATCTTCCTCGACGAGATCCGCGGCACGTGGCACCTCGAGCGGCTTTTCGACTGAACCGTCTTCACGTTGATCGAGCGTAGTACGCTCGATGCCGGAAGGAGGCGCCGACATGCTCAGAGGGATCCTGATGGCACCGCTCGTGCGGTTGAACGGCGCATGACCGATTTCGACCGGCAGCCGGGTGCCATCGACGATCCCGGCATGAAGGGGGGCATCGAGCCCGAGATGGACAAGCTGCCTCCGGGGAGCTCGGCCGGCGACACCGGCGGCCCGGGTGAGCCGAAGGCTGCTGAGCTCGACCTGCCGGGCCCAGACGACCCGGTCGCCTGGAGCTACGTCGAGGCCGATACGCTCGTCGTCGGGCCGGACGGCGAGGAGCTCGGACGCGTCTCCGCCATGCTCGGCACGGAGACGGAGGGAATCTTCCACGGCGTCGCCGTGAATCCGTACCGGGATGGCACGACGCGGGTCGTCCCGGCCGATGCCGTGACGCGGCTCACGTCGGCGAAGATCGAGATCGCCTACCACGCCGAAGAGCTCGCGGCCGCCGAGGAGCACAGGCCGTTCGAGCCCTGACGATGTGAGTCCCGGGTAGGATCGGCCGATGCCTGACGCCCCGTATCGCGTCGATCGCCTCTGGCCCGACCCGGCGCTCGATCTCGCCCTCGATGACGCCATGGCGGCCTTCGCCCCGGGCGCGGCGCCGTCCGGGCGTCCGCTTGTCGCCGTGAACATGGTGACGACGATCGATGGCCGAGCACAGCTCGAGGGCACCGCCGAGGGGCTGGGCAGCCGGGCCGATCGGCGGCTCATGCGAATCTACCGCGCGGCGTTCGACGCCGTAGGCAGCGGGGCGGGCACGCTGCGCGCCACCGGTGTCTGGCTGCGGGTCGGGGACGACCTCTCCGCACGGCGCGTCGCCGAGGGCCGGTCGCCGAACCCGACCGGCGTCGTCATCGCCGGTTCCGAGCCGATCCCGACCGACGCGCGCTGGTTCGATGGTGACGAGCCGCGCATCGTCGTTGTCGGCCGTGACAACCCGCTCAACGATGTGATCGCGGGTACCGAGCTGCTGCGGGCCCCCGACGAGCGTCCGGCGCCCGACTGGGTGCTCGCCCGGCTGGCGGAGCGCGGCATCCGCTCGTTCCTCCTCGAGGGGGGACCGCACGTCAACGCCGGGTTCCTCGAGGCAGGGCTCATCGACGAGCTGTACTGGACGATCGGCGCGCAGCTGCTCGCCACCGACGCCCTGCCGATGATCGCCCCGATCGGCGGCGGCTCCCCGTACGCGCGGCAGCCCCGTCGCGGCCACCTCGTCAGCGTCCTCCGCCACGACGACGAGCTCTTCCTGCGCTATCGGTTCGACGCGGCCGGGTAGCATCGGGTCCGTGACTCGTCTCGATCCCGGACGCATCGGCGTCTGGGGCCATCTCGACTCCCTCGACGCGGCCGGCGCGCGGGCGTATGCCCGTCGCGTCGACGAGCTCGGGTTCGGGGCGCTCTGGGTGCCCGAGACGGTCGGCCGCGAGCCGTTCACGTTCCTCGGGATGCTCGCCGCGGAGACGAGGACGCTGGCGCTCGGGACGAGCATCGTGAACATCTGGGGTCGCGACGCGCAGGCAACGCGCATGGGGGCGCTCACCCTGGCCGAGGCGACCGGGGGCCGATTCGTCCTCGGGCTCGGCGTGAGCCATCCGCACCTCGCCGGCAAGCTGCGCGGCCACGCCTTCGAGCGACCGCTGGCGCGGATGCGCGAGTACCTCGCCGCCTATCGATCGGCGATCTACCGCGGGCCGACCGCCGACGCGCCGGAGCCCCCGGTCCTCGTTGCCGCGCTGCGCGAGCGCATGACCGACCTGGCCGCCACCGATGCCGACGGCGCCTTCCCGTACCTCGTCACCCCCGAGCGCGTGGCGTGGATGCGCGACCGTCTTGATGCCGCCGCCAGCGGCGAGCGGCCGCTGCTCGCCGTGACGCTGCCGGTCGCGCTCGCCGACGCGTCCGACCGCGAGGCCGCGCGGGCGTACCTGACGCCGTACCTGCGCACGCCCACGTACCAGGCGTCATGGCAGCTCCAGGGGTTCGGGGAGGCCGACTGGGACCCGCCGGGCAGCGACCGCCTCGTCGACGCCATGGTGGCCACCGGCACGGCGGAGCCGGCACGCGGCCGGCTCGCCGAGCTCGGGGCGGCCGGGGCCGATCACGTCGCGATCATCCCGCTCGCGCCCGACGGCGGCACCGAGCACCTCCCGACGGTCGAGGCGCTCGCACCGTGACCCGCCCGTGGCTCGTCGCCGTGCTCGTCCTCGCCGCATGCGCCGCCCCTGCCACGCCGACCCCCGCCGCACCGGACGCGATCCCCGTGGCCGCGCCAGCCGGGACCAGCGCGGCGACGATGACGCGCGGCTCCGCCAGCGTGGAGCGCCTCGTCGCGAGGCTGCCCCTGGCTCGCGCGGACCAGCCCGTCCTCGTCGCCGACCTCCGCGTCGCCCTCGTCGTGGACCATTGCACCGATCGCGACCTCGCCGCCCCGACGTCGACCGACGTCGTCCTCACGGTCCTCGACCGCACGTACGCGCTCCCGCCCGGCTACGCGCCGGACGACCTCGTCCCGGCCTCGACGGCCGGCATGGCCGGCAGCTCGGGCACGAAGCTCGTCCGGGCGGTCGTCGTCGACGACCTGGCCGCGATGCGGTCGGCGTGGGAGGCGGCGGGGCTGACCGTGACGATCGAGTCGGCATTTCGCTCCTACGCCGGCCAGTCGGCGACGTTCGACGCCTGGGTCGCCCGGCTGGGTCCCGCGGGCGCGCTGCTGCGCACGGCGCGGCCGGGACACTCCGAGCACCAGCTCGGTACGGCGATCGACGTGACCTCGTCGGGGTGGGCCGGCCGCTTCGGTGACTGGGCTGCCGAGTCGGCGGAGGGCGGCTGGATGGCCGCGCATGCCTGGGAGCACGGCTTCGTCATGAGCTACCCGCCGGGGGCCGAGACCCAGACCTGCTTCGGCTACGAGCCCTGGCACTACCGGTGGATCGGCCGCGAGGCGGCGGCCGCGCATCGGTCGAGCGGGCTCCGGCTGCGTCCGTTCCTCGAGCGCTACGTCGATGGTTGACCACGCACCGGCGATCGCCCGGGCCGCCGAGACCGCCCGGGGCCTCGACCCCGCAGCGCTCCCCGCGCTTCGCCGCCGCATGCAGTGGACGCTCTTCGCCATCTCGGCGCTCGGGAGCACCGGCTACATCGCCGCGATCACCGTCGGCACGCTCGTGGCCGCCGAGATCCAGGGTGACGCGACCCTCGGCGGCGTCCCGACGGCCGCCGCGACGCTCGGCACGGCGACGGCCGCCGGGTTCCTCTCGGGCCTCATGCTCCGCGTCGGCCGCCGCGCGGGGATCATCGGTGGCCTGCTCGTCGGGCTCGTCGGCGCGATCGGCGCGGTCGGGGCCGTCCTGGCGGGGTCGATCCTGCTGCTCCTCGTCGCCAGCGCGCTGACCGGCTTCGCGAACGGCGTCGGCAACCTCGGCCGGTACGTCGCCGGCGACCTCGTCCCGCCGGAGCGCCGCGCGTCGGCGATCGGGATGGTCGTCTGGGGAGCCACGATCGGCGCGGTGAGCGGCCCGAACCTCGTCGCGCCGGCCGGCGCCGTGGCGAGGTCGCTCGGACTGCCGGAGCTCGCCGGCGCCTACCTCCTCACCGTCGGCTTCATCGGACTGGCGGCGCTCCTCGCCTTCGCGCTGCTGCGCCCGGAGCCGTACGCGCTCGCCGATCCCTCCGCCCTTGTCGTGCGCGACGCCGGCACCGAGGCGCCGTCGGCCCTGGCGCTCCTGCGCCGCCCCGTCGTCTTCGTCGCCCTCGTCACGCTCGTGGCCGGACAGGTCGTCATGGTCCTGATCATGACGATGACGCCGATCCACCTGACCGATCACGGCCATGGCCTCCCGACGGTCGGGCTCGTCCTCTCGGCCCACACGTTCGGCATGTTCGCCCTCTCGCCGATCTCCGGGCGCCTGACCGATCGGTTCGGCAGCCCGCGGATCATCTTCGCGGGGATGGCGACGCTCGCCGCCGCGGCGCTCATGGCCGCCCTCGCGCCGCCGGACGGGGGCTTCCTCCTCACGCTCGCCCTCTTCCTGCTCGGCTATGGATGGAACCTCGGCTTCGTGGCAGGCTCGGCCATGCTGACCCGGGGCCTCGCGCTCGGGGAGCGGACGCGCGTCCAGGGCATCGCCGACGGCATGATCTGGTCTTCGGCGGCGGTCGCCAGCCTGTCGTCCGGCGTCGTCGTGGCCGGGGCCTCGTACACGGCTCTCGGGCTCGTCGGAGCGGGCCTGCTCATCGCCCCGGTCGTCCTCCTCGTCCTCTACGGCCGCAGCCTGCGACCCCGGGTTGCCGGCGCGTAGCTCGGAATGGGCTTCCCTGAATAGAACAGACGTTCTATCATCGGTCGTCCGATGGGCATGCAGGACGACTACTGCGAGCTCCACGCGCACAGCAACTTCAGTTTCCTCGACGGCGCCAGCCATCCCGAGGAGCTGATCGCGCGGGCAGCGCAGCTCGGCCTTCCGGCCCTGGCCGTCACCGATCATGCCGGCCTGTACGCCGCCGTTCGCCTCCTGAAGGCCGCGGAGGAGACGGAGACCGATGCGGCCCGCGACGCCGGTCTGCGGCCGGTCCGCCCGATCATCGGCCTGGAGCTTGCCATCCCGCGCACCGACGACGAGGTCCGCCTGGCCCGGCGCGGCCGGAAGCTGA
>CAZKFP010000038.1:0-5527 GCA_964552085.1 uncultured Steroidobacteraceae bacterium | reverse complement strand
GGCGCGTCCTCTACCTTGGCGGCCGCAACCGGCGCAAGGGATACGCGATCGCCGAGGGCCTGGCCGACACGCTCGTCGGGCCGGGGCTGCGCGACGTCACGCCGGACGACGTCCCGTCCCTCATGGCCGAGCATGACGTCGTGCTCATGCCGTCGGCCGCCGAGCCATTCGGCCTCGTGGCGGTCGAGGCGATCGCCAGCGGGCGCTGGGTCGTGGCGAGCGACGTCGGTGGCCTGCGCGACATCGTCATCGACGGGGTCAACGGCACGCTCGTGGCCGATGGCGACTTCGCCGCTGCCATCGCACGCGTTCCCGACTACGACCCCGGCGCCGTCGCCGCCACTGCCGCGCGCTTCAGCCTCGACCGATGGCAGGCGTCGATGGCCGACGCCTGGGACGAGGTCGCGCCCCGTGGCTGAGCACGTCGTCATGCTCGTGCGTAACCCGTACACGCACGACACCCGCGTCGAGAAGGAGGCCCGGACGCTGATCGATGCCGGCCACGAGGTCACCGTCGTCGCCGATGCCGCCCCGGGGCTGCCCGCGCGCGAGGCGCGCGATGGTGCCCAGGTGGTCCGCGTCGCGCGGCGCGGGCCGTCGCTGCCCGGTTTGCGCTTCCTCGTCCACGAGGCGCGCCTGCACCGCATCCTCCGCAGGCTCGAGCCGGACGTCCTGCACGCGCACGACAGC
Organism: uncultured Steroidobacteraceae bacterium; assembly: GCA_964552085.1. Lineage (GTDB taxonomy): Bacteria > Chloroflexota > Limnocylindria > QHBO01 > QHBO01 > JACDBZ01. The sequence goes on along the minus strand of CAZKFP010000038.1, from coordinate 4,837 downwards.
AACGCGCTCATCCCGGTCGCCCTTGCGGCGCGCTCGCTCCGTGTCCCGTTCGTCTACGACGCGCACGACCTGTGGCTCGGCCGCCCGCGGCGCGAGCGCTCACGCCTGTACTTCGCCCTGAGCCAGATGCTCTACGCGGCGATCGAGCGGCTGCTCGTGCCGCGCGCGGCCGCCGTCCTGACCGTGAGCCCTCCGATCGCGCGGCATCTCGAGCGACGCTACCGGATCGATCGGGTCGTCCTCGTGGCGAACTATCCCGACCGACCGGGCCACGTCGGACGACGTGAGCTGCGTTCGCTGCCGGAGGGCGAGCGGATCCCGCCTGGCGAGCCGATCGTGCTCTACCTCGGCGGCCTCATGGCCGGTCGCGGCCTGGAGCAGCTCGTCGATGCCATGGCACTCGTGAAGCGCGGCCAGCTCGTCCTGCTCGGCGAGGGTGTGCTCGCCGACGCGCTGCTCGCGCGTGCCGCGGGTGTCGGCGTCAGCCACCGCGTCCATCTCCTCGCGCCGGTTCCGTCGGCCGAGGTCGTCGAGTACGCGGCATCGGCGACGGTCGGCGTCAGTCCGATCGTGCCCTCATGCCTGAACTACCGGTACTCGCTGCCGAACAAGCTCTTCCAGTACATGGCGGCCGGGATCCCGGTCGTGGCGAGCGACTTCGTCCAGGTGCGCGAGATCGTCGAGGACGCGGCCTGCGGGCTGCTCGTCGACACGACCCGGCCGGCCGAGATGGCGGAGGCCATCGACCGTCTCGTGCGCGACCCCGACGAGGCAGCGTCGATGGGGGAGCGCGGTCGTGCGGCGGTCGAGGAGCGCTACAACTGGTCGACCTCCGCATCGGCGCTGCTTGGCGTCTACGCCGCGCTCTGAGCCCTGAGGCTTCCGCAAATCGGTGATGTCAGCACCAGCGACATTGACCCGTTCGGTCGGCCCGCCAGTGTCGGTGCCAGCGACGCAAGGCACCTCGGTCAGGCCGGAGCCCTCGCCAGTGTCGATGCCAGCGATGCAAGGCACCTCGGTCAGGCCGGAGCCCGACTCGGCGACGGGAGCGTCGATCACGCCGATACAGCGCCACCTAACCGGGTGCAGCCGTTTGCGTACGGATGGGCCCGAGTGACTCCTAGCGCCAGACGCCGGAACCCGCGGTCGTCGCGCCGACCCCCGATGCCATCGCCGCGTCGATGATGCGCCAGGCATCGTCCACGCCGAGCCAGCCCCTGACCTCGGTCGGGCGGTTCTCGAGCGTCTTGTACGTGCGGAAGAAGTTCTCGATCTCCCGCAGCCGGTGCGGCGAGAGGTCTTCGAGTGCGTTCGTGCCCTCCCAGCGCGGGTCGTCGTGGGCGACGGCGAGGATCTTGTAGTCGTGGCCCTTCTCGTCGGCCATGTCGAGGACGCCGACCGGCCGGGCACGCACGACGCAGCCGGGGAAGGTCGGCTCGGCGATGACGACGAGGACGTCGAGCGGGTCGCCATCGTCCGCGAGGCTGCCCTCGATGAACCCGTAGTCGCACGGGTAGTGGACGCTCGAGTACAGCACCCGGTCGAGCACGAACCGATGCCGGGCGTGGTCGTACTCGTACTTGTTGCGGCTGCCCGACGGGATCTCGACGGTGACCTCGATCGGCACCCGGACCGGCGGCTCCATGCGCGCCAGTATGGACCGATCCTCAGCTCTCGGTCAGGCTCGACCCGATCGGCAGGATCTCCCACCAGACCTGGCCGGGCGGCATCTCCACGGGCTCACCGCCGTCGGCGAAGGTCCAGGTCGTGCCGTCGGCCGCGGTCGGCCGCTCCCATCGGATGGGGTAGGCGCGGCCGAGCGTGTAGAGGACCCCCTCGCCGCTGCCGACGAGGTGCTGGAGGCGACGCGGGTTGCCGGCGGGATCGGGATCCCCGTACACGGTTTCCTGCGTCACCCACTGGACGATGACCGACGTCGGCGCCAACGGGTCGCCGGTCGCCTCGTCGTCGATGTAGACGCCGGCGTCGCTGCGCAGGTACGCATCCTCGTCGGTGTCCCAGGTGAAGCCGAAGCGCCAGTAGCTGTTCGTCCGGATCGTGACCTGCTCGACCTCGCGGCCGTCGTCGGGCAGGTCGGGCTCCTCGTCGAACTGCCACGGCGGCCGGAGCTCACCGACCCGGTCGGCGAGCGCGGCGAGCGCGCTGTTCGTCGTCAGCCCGTCGCGCATGGCCTCGAGGTCGACGTACAGGTTGTGCGGCGCGGCGCGGTTGCCGTAGCGGCGGTAGTACGCCGACCAGCCCTCCATGCCGTTCGGGTAGGGCATCCCGGCGCGCACGAAGCGCGTGTTGGCGCCGTCGCTGCGGCCGAAGCCGACGGTGAGGACGCGCAGGTCCTGCCAGAGGTCGATGTTGTAGTACCGGGCGCTGCGCACGGACCCCGTCATGCCATCGGTCTCGTCGCACAGGAAGATCCCGGTGAAACGCGTCACGTCGCCCTCGACGGTTCCCTCGACGATGATGTCGGCGTTGTTCAGGTTGCGCGCCGGTCGCGCCGCCGGGTCGTTCTCGATCTGGACGGCCAGCGCCGGGTAGACCGGCTCGTAGCCCTCGGCGATCGGCATTCCGTCGAGCGGACAGAGCGCCGCCGGGCTGGGCGAGGGGCTCGGGCTGGGCGAGGGGCTCGGGGTCGGCGACTCCGTGGGCTCGGCGGTCGGCGAGGCGGTCGGCGAGGCGGTGGGCGAGGCGGTCGGCTCGGGCTCTCCCGCCGCGAAGGCCAGCGCGATGACGGCGCCGATGACGATCGCCGCGAGCGCAATCACTCCGCCGATGAGCGCGCGGCGCGAGCGGAGGAACGACGTTTTCGGGGCGGGGCTCGGGGTCGATGACATGGAGCGAATACTAGTCGGGCAGAGCGCCCCGGCCACGGCGCGAGCGGCCCAGCCACGCAACATCTCGCGCGGGAGGCGCGTCTGGGTCGATGTTGTCGGGACGGCTTATACTGCGCTGCCCCGCTCGACCGCACAGCTCGGAGATTCCTTGATCACGCCTCGACGGGCGCGTCGGCCTGATCCGCACTCGGCGGTGGCTGCGTTCCTCTCGTTCATCTTTCCCGGCTTCGGACAGGCCTACAACGGCCAGTATCTGCTCGCCGGAGTGCTGGCGGTGCCGGTCGTCATGACCGCTGTCGTGCTGCTGCTCGCCGTCCTCGGCTCCGGCTCGTTCCTCAGCCGCCTCCTCGACACGCGCGTCCTCGTCGCGTTCATCGTGCTCGACGCCGCCCTCCTCGGCTGGCGGCTCGTGGCCATCCTCCAGGCGCATGGGGAACGCTCCCGGCTCACGTTCTCCGGCTGGCCGACCTGGCTCACCGCCGGGCTCGTTCTCGTGACGCTGGGCATGCACGCCCTGCCCGCGTACTACGCGACGAAGGCGATCGACACGCTCGGCGCCGTCTCGCTCGAGGGGGGCGGCGCGCTCTTCGACGATCGCCAGGGTCGCGACATCGTCGTCACGGAACCGACGTATCAGCCCGAGGTGAGCCAGGGCGATCGGGTGACGGTCCTCCTCATCGGGATCGACTACGCGCCCGGACGGACGACGCACCTGACCGACACGATGCTCGTCGCGACACTCGATTCGGCGACCGGCGAGGGGGCGATGATCTCCGTTCCGCGCGACCTGTACGGTGTGCCGTTGCCCGACGGACGCACGTACAACGCGAAGCTGAACTCGCTCATGGTCGTCGCGAGCAACGACCCGGACGCGTACCCGCTCGGTGGACCCGGAACGCTGAAGGCGGCGATCGGCGAGCTGCTCGGGACCCGGATCCACTACTTCGCGGCGATCGACCTCGACGGGCTGCGGCAGGTGATCGACACGATCGGTGGGATCGACCTCACGGTGGCGCGCACGGTGAACGATCCGCTCTTCCACGACCCGTTCACGAACCAGACCGGGTTTTATCTCCCCGCCGGCGAACACCATCTCGACGGTCCGACGGCGCTCGCCTACGTTCGGTCGCGGATGGGCGAAGGTGACGACGACTTCACCCGCGCCGAGCGGCAGCAGCAGGTGCTGACCGCGATCGCGGCGAGGCTCACGGGCGGGAATATCCTCGTCACGCTGCCCGGCCTGCTCGACGCGATCCGGGACAACATGGCGACCGACATCCCCTCGCACCGAATCCCGGACCTGGCAGCGGAGGGCCAGGACGCCGAGCTGGGCGCGCTCGAGCGCCACGTGCTTGCGCCTCCGGAGTACGTCACACCCGAGCCGTTCAGTGCCGCCGGCTACATCCTCCATCCCGATCTCGAGGCGATTCGGGACCTGGCCGAGCGCGTCTTCGGCTCCTGACCCCCGGCCGCGTCGTGGTGATTCCGATATCCTGTCTCCATCACCTGCCCGACCGGGCAGGACGTTCCGCACATCAGGAGGGAGCATGGCGCTGAAGGGCGTCGTCCTCGCCGGCGGAAGCGGATCCCGCCTCTTTCCATTGACGCTTGTGACGAACAAGCACCTGCTGCCGGTGTACGACCGGCCGATGATCTACTACCCGCTCGCCGCCCTCAGAGAGATGGGCTGCGAGGAGGTCATGGTGGTGGTGGGTGGCCGCTCGGTCGGTGACATCCTCGAGCTGCTGCATGACGGCTCCGACATCGGCCTCAGCCTGACGTACCGCTACCAGCGCGGAGCGCTCGGTATCGCGCACGGGATCGGGCTGGCGCGCGAGTTCGCCGGTGACGACCCGATCGCGATCGTGCTGGGCGACAACATCCTGCGCGGCTCGCTGCGCGACTTCGCGGACCGCTTCGATGCCGGCGACGCAGAGGCCGGCGCGGTGCTCAAGGAGGTGCCGGACCCCAAGCGCTTCGGCGTCGCC
>CAZKFP010000037.1:0-3616 GCA_964552085.1 uncultured Steroidobacteraceae bacterium | reverse complement strand
GCCCCGGTGATCTCGGCGATGAGGCGCGCGGCCCGGTCGGCGGCGAAGCGCGGGAGCTCGGGCCCGATCTCCTTCTCGTGGCGCATGCTCGCCTCGGAACGCAGGCCGAGGCGACGCGCGGTGTTGCGGATGCTCGGCCCGTGGAAGACGGCCGACTCGAGGATGACGCGGGTCGTCCCCTCGGTCACCTCGGTCGACGCGCCGCCCATGATCCCGGCGAGCCCGATCGCTCGCTCCCGATCCGCGATGACGAGCATCCGCTCGTCGAGCTCGCGCTCGACATGGTCGATCGTCGTCAGCCGCTCCCCGGGCGAGGCACGCCGCACGACGATCTCGCCGCCCGGGATCGCGTCGGCGTCGTACGCATGCATCGGCTGCCCGAGCTCCTGCATGACGTAGTTCGTGATGTCGACGATCGCGCTGACCGGCCGCATGCCGGCCGCGATGAGGCGACGCTGCATCCACTCCGGCGACGGGCCGTTCGCGACACCGTCGAACCAGCGACCGACGAAGCGGGGGTTGAGCTCCGGCTCGTCGATACGGACCGCGAGATGCGCCGACGTCGGCTCGCCGGCCTCCGGGGGAGCGGCCGGTGGCATCCGCAGCGCGCCACCGGTGAAGGCCGCGATCTCGCGCGCCAGCCCGACGATCGACAGCGCGTCGCCCCGGTTCGGCTTCACGTCGACGTCGAACACGATCTCCCCGACGACCTCGCCGAGCGGCGTGCCCGGCGCGAGATCGTCACCCTGACCGAGGACGTGGATGCCCTCGGCATCGGTCCCGAGGCCGAGCTCGATCGCGCTGCACAGCATCCCGTTGCTCACGACGCCGCGGATCTTCGTGCGCTCGATCTTCCGATCTCCCGGCAGGACCGCGCCGGGCAGGGCGGCGGGCACGAGCTGGCCGACCGCCAGGTTCTGAGCGCCGCACACGATCTCGACCGGTCCCGGACCGTTGCCGACGTCCACCCGCGCGAGCCACAGCGTGTCCGCGTTCGGATGGCGCTCAACCTCGAGCACACGAGCGACGACGACATCGGTCCAGTCGGCGCCCCCCGTCTCGATCTCGCCGACCTCCATGCCGCGCATCGTCAGCTCGTCGGCCAGCTCGCGGGGCGAAAGGTCGACGTCGACGTACTCGCGCAGCCAGGAGAGCGGGACGCGCATCTCAGCGGCCCTCCACGAACTGACGCCCGAAGCGCAGGTCGGCGCTGAAGAAGAGCCGGATGTCACCGATGCCGTGACGCAGCATCGTCATCCGTTCGGGACCCATGCCGAAGGCGTAGCCCTGGAACTCGTCCGGGTCGAAGCCGCCCGCGCGCAGCACGTCGGGATGGACCATCCCCGCCCCGAGGATCGTCATCCAGCCCGAACGCCCGCAGGCCGGGCAGCCGGCGCCGCTGCACACGAGACAGCCGATGTCGAAGGCAGCGCTCGGCTCGGTGAACGGGTAGTACCCCGGCCGGAAGCGCGTCGCGACCTCCCGGCCGTAGAGCGCCCGCGCCACCTCCTCGAGCAGGCCCTTTAGGTCGGCGAGGGTCGTGTCGCGGTCGACGACGAGCCCCTCGACCTGGAAGAACTCGAACCCGTGGCTGGCGTCGACCGCCTCGTAGCGGAAGCAACGGCCCGGGGTGAGCACGCGGATCGGTGGGTCGAGCGCCCGCATGGCGCGTAGCTGCGTCGGCGACGTGTGCGTTCGCAGGATCGTGCCGTCCGCGGCCGGGCGCGCCTCGCCGGGCTCGGCGACATAGAGCGTGTCCCACAGGTCGCGCGCCGGGTGGTCGGGTGGGATGTTAAGGAGCTCGAAGTTGTATTCCTCGGTCTCAATCTCGGGGCCCTCGAAGACCTCGAACCCGTACGCGTGGAAGATCTCCCGAAGGTCGCGCAGCATCGTCATGACCGGGTGGAGATGGCCGATCCGCATCGGGCGACCCGGCGCGCTCATGTCGATCGCCTCGTCGGCGAGCCGCGCCTCCAGGTCATCGCTGCGCAGCGCGACGAGGCGGGAGCCGACGCCGGCCTCGACCTCCGCCCGGACCTCGTTCGCAAGCTGGCCCAGCGCGGGTCGCTCGTCGGGCGGGACCGATGCTAGCTCCTTCATGAGGCGCGTCAGCTCTCCTGAGCGACCGAGCAGGTCGTGGCGCAGCGCGGCGACGGCATCGGCACTGTCCGCGGCGGCGAGCCGCTCGCGGCTCGCGATCCGCAGGGCATCGAGGTCCGACCGCAGCTCGCTCATCGGAGCCCCGCTTCCGCGGCGCCGGCACGCGCCGAAGCCGGAAGCGCCGCCTCCGCGGCCGCCCCGATGCGCGTCGAGCCGGTGGGTGTCGTCGTCGTTATCATCGCTCCGTCGCCATGATCGCAAGAAAGCGAACGGCCCCGCCCCGGATTCCGGGACAGGGCCGTGGAGACCGGCGTCGAGACGCCGGTCAGCTGGTAAAGGTCGCCTTGGCCGTCTCGACCATGGCGGCGAAGGCGGCGGGCTCGCGGACGGCCATGTCCGCGAGGATCTTTCGGTCGACCTCGACGCCGGCGCTCTTCAGGCCCGCGATGAAACGGCCGTACGGGACGCCATGCTGTCGAGAGGCGGCGTTGATGCGCTCGATCCAGAGGCGGCGCATGTCTCGCTTGCGATCGCGGCGATCCCGGTAGGCGTAGACGAGGGCGTGGATGAGCGCCTCGCGTGCCGGACGGATGAGCTTCGAGCGTGTCCCACGCCGGCCCTCGGCCTGGGTGAGCAGGCGCTTGTGGCGGCGGTGGGCGGCGACGCCGCGCTTGATTCGGGGCATCGGCTACTTCCCCTTGCCGGCGTACGGCATGAGTCGCTCGAGCTGGTCGATGTGCGTCTTCGAGACGGACGCCATCCCCGCGTAGCGACGCGTGCGACGGCTGGACTTGATCTCGAGGTGGTGGCCGCGCCAGGCCTTCGGCCGGATCCACTTCCCGGAGCCGGTCTTTCGGAAGCGCTTGGCCGTCCCCTTGTGGGTCTTCATCTTCGGCATGGTCTGCTCACGGTCCCTGCTGTGCCGGTGTCTCGGTCGTCGCCGGCGGAGCCACCGCCGTGGTGGCCGGCTCCTTCGCGGCGATCGCGTCACCGATCGTGTCTCCGGCGTCCGCGGCGCTCGCCGCGTCGCCGTTCTCGGTCTTCTTCTCGGCCCGCTTCTCGATCGGGCCCATGACGATGTACATGCTTCGACCCTCGAGCAGCGGCTGCCGCTCGACGACACCGTGCTCCGCGAGGAGCTCGGCGGTCTTCTCCAGCAGGTCGCGCCCCAGGTTCGCGTGGCTGATCTCCCGTCCGCGGAACCGGACGGTGATCTTGACCCGATCACCGTGATCGAGGAACTGGGCCGCTCGTCGCGCCTTCACCTGGAGATCGTGGACGTCCACCTTGACGCCCAGCCGAACCTCCTTGAAGGTCTGCGACTTCTGCTTCTTCTTCTGTTCGCGCTCGCGCTTCTGCAGCTCGTACTTGTACTGACCGTAGTCGAGGATGCGGCAGACGGGCGGGACCGCGGTGGGCGCCACCTCGACGAGGTCGAGCCCCTTCTCCTGGGCCAGGGCGAGCGCCTCCGCCGTCGGCATGACGCCGAGCTGCTCACCTTGATCATCGATGATCC
>CAZKFP010000036.1:0-4759 GCA_964552085.1 uncultured Steroidobacteraceae bacterium | reverse complement strand
GCGCGAGCAGGCGCGTGGCCACGCCGGATGCCGCGCCGGTCCGCATCGCGGTGAGCGTCTCGCCCTCGATGAGCGCGAGCGGCCGCCCGGTTCGTGCGTCGAACCACACGACGAGCGCCTGCACCGTCGGCAGCCCGCGGCTGGCGTTCTCGGGGATGACCGTGACGAGCTTGACGCTCGCTCCCGACCCTCCTGCCCGCATGCCGGGCATGAGCAGCAGGTCGCCGCCGTCCAGCGCCACGCGGGTCCGGATCGGAGAGCGGTCGCGTCCCGTAGAAACGTCGCGATACGCCGACTCCACCGCGTCGAGCAGGTCCGCGATCGGCACGGATGCGCGGATCGCATCGGCGTCGAGGAAGGGCAGGGCGCGCGAGGTCATCGGTCCTCCGTGGACGTCATGAGCGCGGGTCTCGAGAACCAGAACCAGGCGATGCCCGCGGCGGCGACGAGCGCCACCATCGTCCACACCGCCACCCGCGGTGGAAACAGGTCGGCCAGCAGGCCCGCCAGCAGCGTCGAGAGCGCGATGGCCAGCGTCACGAGCCCATAGTCGACGCTGAACACCCGGCCCCGGATCGCGTCGGGCGTCGCGCGCTGCAGCCCGAGGGTCGAGAGCGTCCACTGCGCCCCGCCGCCGCAGTGCGCGATGAAGACGAGGACCGCCGCGACCGCGATCCCCGGCGCCAGCGGGAAGAGGGTGTACGCCACGGTCAACGCCACGAACGACCAGCCGATGCCGCGGATCAGGCCCCGGTCGTCGGTTCCCATGACCGAGCGGGCGAGGAACGGGCCGACGAGCGCGCCGAGCCCGCGGGCGGCGAAGAGGATGCCGATGCCGGCATCGCCCGCCCCGAAGACGTTGCGGCCGAACACCGCGAGCAGCGCCACGAGGCCGGTGCCGATGCCGAACGACGTCTTCGTGAGCAGGAACGAGGCGACCGTGCGGCGCCCGCGGGCGAAACGGACCGCGGTGCTGATCGAATCGGTCAGCCGAGCCGGGGCCGACGGTCCCGGCTCGCGCGCGAGCTGGAGCGGGCGCCGGATGCCAAGGATGAGCACGGCGGAGAGCACGAAGCTGAGCGCGTTGATGACGAAGGCGGCATCGCGGCCGAGCGTGACCGCCACGAGGCCACCGAGAGCGGCACCGAGCGCGAGCATCGTCCCCCAGGCGGACCCGATGAGCACGTTCGCGACGGGCAGGTCGTCAGCCGCCACGAGGTTCGGCAGCGACGCGGACGAAGTCGGCTCGAAGAACGCCGCCCCGACCGCCAGCAGCAGGACGGCGCCGAAGGCGACCCACAGCGTCCCCGGGTCGCGGGCCAGGAGAAAGGCGAGTGCGACCGGGACGCGCGCCAGGTCGACGGCAACGAGCAGGCGGCGGCGGTCGACCCGATCGGCGATCATGCCGGCAAGGGGTGAGGCGGCCGCGAAGCCTCCAGTCTGCAGCGCGAGCACGAGGGAGGCGAGCGCCGCCGAGCCGGTCATCTCGAGCGCCATCCCGAGCAGCGCGACCGTGGCGAACCAGTCGCCCGCGAAGCTCGCCAACTGGGCACCATAGAGGCGGGCGAAGTCCGGGTTGCGCCTGAGCAGACTGAGATACGGTGACCTGTGCATCGGCGCCGGCATCATGCCACGCGGCACACCGCTTGCGATGCAGGCCCGTCCAAGGAGGACCCATGATCGAAAACGTACGCGATGACATTGCGCAGCGCGCCGACACGGCCCGCAGCGAGTTCGGCGACCTCATCTGGCTCATCAAGGCGGCAATGATCGGCGCCGTCGCGGGTGCGATCTACGTCGAGCTGCGCAAGCCACCGGAAGAGCGCACGTGGCATGGCAGGCTGCTCGGCGTCGTGCCCTACGACTTCCGCATGCCGACGATCGAGGCCCTGCGGCAGGCGTACTGGAATCCCCACTCGCCGAAGCTGTTCACCGACCGGCCGCTCGGCGTCGGCTGGGCGGTCAACATCCCGACCGCGCTGCGCCGGATGGGTGTGCACACCGCGTTCACGAAGGGCCGATAGCCGGTAGGATCGGCCAGCATGAGCTGGTTCCCGATCCTCCTCGTCGTCCACATCGCGCTCGCGGTCGCGCTCCTGCTGCCGAGCGTGCTGCTGCCCTTTTTCCTGCGTCGGACCGACGGCGAGCCCGGTGCGCCGACGCGGGCGCTCATGGCCATGCAGGGGACCGGCACGCTCGTCATCGCCGCGGGGCTCGCGCTCACCGGCTCCGCGATGCTCGTCATCCTCGGGCCGCAGCTCCTCTCCCAACCGTGGCTGCTCGTGGCGCTGGCTCTCTACGCGGTCAACCTCGTCGTCGCCGCCGTGATCAGCCGGCCGAACCTGCGCCGGCTCATAGGGCTGAGCCGCTCGGGAACCGACGATGCCACGTGGCGCCACCGGGCGCGGCAGCAGCGCTACGTCGCGTACGCGATGGCGGGCGTGATCGGGGTGATCGGCCTGCTGATGAGCACGAAGCCGGACCTGTGGTGACGCGCTAGAAGCGCGGCAGCGGCAGCGGCCGGCCGGCGACGAAGAAGATGGCCGCGGCGACCAGGAACATGGCGATCGCGAAAAACAACAGCCATCGCAGGACTTCCATTGGCTCGGGCTCCCGTACGTGCGTCGGCCAGCGACGGGCGCTTGCCGTGACCCGATTCTAGCCACCGCCCGTCCAGCCATCCGCGTGGAATCGAAGGCCGCTCTAGAATCCGCCGCGTGACCCTGCGCCTGCACGATGCCCGCCGCCGCGGGCTGCACCCGTTCGAGCCGATCCCGGGCCGCGACCGGATCGGCCTGTACGTCTGCGGCGTCACGCCGTATGACACCGGACATCTCGGCCACGCGTTCACGTACGTGAGCTTCGACGTGCTCCATCGGTACCTGGAGTACCTCGGCCATGACGTCGTGTACGTGCAGAACCTGACCGATGTCGACGACGACATGCTGCGCAAGGCGCGCGAGACCGGCGAGGACTACCTGGCGCTAGGCAACCGATGGGTCACGACGTTCCTGACCGAGATGTCCGCGCTGAACTGGCTTCCGCCGGACCACTACCCGCGGGCCACGCAGCACATTCCGCAGGTCCTCGCCCTCATCGAGCGGCTCGAGGCGAACGGCCTGGCGTACGCGGCCGAGGGCAACGTGTACTTCAGCATCGCCGCCGATCCGGGCTACGGCCAGCTCTCGCACCTCGCCCCTGACGACATGCTGCCGATCGCGAACGAGCGCGGCAACGTGCCCGACATGCCGGGCAAGCGCGACCCGCTGGACTTCGTGCTCTGGCAGGCCTCCGCACCCGACGAGCCTGCGTGGGAGTCGCCATGGGGACCGGGCCGCCCCGGCTGGCACATCGAGTGCTCGGCCATGTCGATGGCGTACCTCGGGACGCGCTTCGAGATCCACGGCGGCGGCGCCGACCTCGTCTTCCCGCATCACGAGTCCGAGCGCGCGCAGTCGGAGGGCGCGACCGGCGACCGGCCCTTCGTCGAGTGGTGGACGCACGCCGGGATGCTCAGCCACGAGGGCGACAAGATGAGCAAGTCGCTCGGCAACCTCGTCCTCGTGCGCGACCTGCTGACGAGCTGGTCCGGCGACGCGATCCGGCACTACATCGTCTCGCACCACTACCGATCGAACGTCCACTTCACCGAGGAGGCCCTGCGCGCGTCGGCCGATGCCGCCGCCCGCCTGCGCGACGCCTGCGCTCGGGCCGAGCGGCTGGCGCCCGCCGAGCCGGCGCTCGCCGACACCGCGGGCCTGCTCGGACCCGTCGCCGTCCACCGCGAGCGCTTCCTCGCCGCGATGGACGATGACCTGCAGACGCCGCGAGCGATCCTGGAGCTCGACGCGCTCGCCACCATCGCCCTCGACGCCGATGACCCGGCGCTCGCCTCGCAGGCGGGATGGATGATCCGCGAGCTCGGCGCCCGCGTCCTCGGCCTGCGCCTCGCCACGGTCCCGGTCGCGGCCGAGGCCCCCGCGGCCGCGTGACCGGCGACGACCTCGTCCCGATCAGCGTCCGGCTGGGCGACGTCGTCCCGCCCGAGGATCCGGAGGACTGGACGCGCCCGCTCACCTGGGTCGCCGCGCTCGGCATGCTCGCCGGGCCGCTGGCGGCCCTCGTCTGGTTCGTCGTCGCGCCACCCGCGGCAGGAGCTGAGGCCCTGCCGGCGACGTATCTCGTGGCAGCCTCCCTGGCGTGCGGCGCCGCCGCGACGGGCGCGACGCAGCTGACCGTCGCTCGCGCCTGGACCGCGACCCTCGGCGCCGGCCTGTTCGGCGCACTCGCCGTCGTCATCATCGGCGTCACAACCGCCGGGGAGCGTCAGCTCGGCGTCGCCTCGCCGACCCTGGCCCACGCGTTCGCGGCGGCGATGGCCGGGCTGGCCGGCGCGGCTGCGGCCTCCGTCGTGGCGGCAGTCGTGGCGGGCCTGCGCTCACGCCTGGTGCGCTTCGTTCCCGCGTTGTTGACCGGGGTCACCATCGCGGTCCTCGCCACCGACTTGCTCAGCCGGGCGAGGTAGCACCAAGAGACAGGCAGCCTGGTGATCGGCCCCCACCGCGAAGAGCGGCGGGTCGACGGTGGGACACCGTCCGAAGACGACCGGGCAGCGCGGGGAGAAGCGGCAGCCCGATGGGTTCCGGGAACCATGCATACTCGCCACCATGGCCGATGCAACCGCGAGGGCCCTCGTCCGGGCACAGGTGGCCCTCGAAGCGTTCCGTCTCCTGCCCGATGGCTCCGGCGTCGTCGCCGC
>CAZKFP010000035.1:0-20715 GCA_964552085.1 uncultured Steroidobacteraceae bacterium | reverse complement strand
CAGCGAGGTGCGGATGAGCTCGGTGCCGATGACGGGTCCCACGGTCGTCACGCTCTGCGGCTCACCCTCTCCGAATTCCCCGATGAGCGCCTGCTGGATATCGTCGAACTCTGTACCCCGTGGCAGCGGCGCGGGCGTCGGAGTCGGTGACGGAGTCGGCGTGGGCGTTGGCGTGGGCGTCGGAGTCGGAGTCGGCGTGGCACCCGGGTCCGAGCCCGCGAACACGTCGAAGGGGATCGCGATCGACGACAGGAAGGAGCTGCCGGTGCAGTCGTCGTTCTGGACAACACTTCCCGTCAGGACGTAGGTCCCCGGTGGCTGCATATGAAGCCGCACGACGAAGTCGACCCAGTCGTGCTCCTTGAGCTTGCCGTTTCCGTCGTCGTTGTAGACCCGGATGGTCGTCGAGCCGGCGCGGCTCACCGATGCCACCCATGGTGAGGAAGCGCTCGTCCCGACGACCTCGACGTCCACGACGACTCCCTGCGCGGGGACCACGAGCCGAAGACATCCGATGTCGCCGGAGCCGTCGGTATCGGTCAGGCGGAATTCGATGTCATGCGTGTTCCCCGCCTGGATCGCGGTCGGGCTCGCAGTCAGCGACCAACCCGCGGCGTCCGCGAACAGGAGGGGAGCCTGTCCGAGCATGAGGAGCGAGGCAAGGAGCGCCGCGACGAGCACGGTGGGGACACCGGTCCGCGCCAACGCGCGGGCCTCCTGGTCGCGATGGGTGGAGCCACCCGTCCTCGCCTCCCCCCACGCGTCCCGGTCCATCGGTCCTCCGTGGCATATCCCTGTCGGCGGTGAGCATGGGCCGACGAGCGACTGGCCCGCCATGGCCTGTTCCTCCCCCGGGGTCATGTCGGAGAGAGACGAACATCGGGCGCCGAATCACCGCCTTTCGCCCGGGTGGGGTGCGATGCAGTACCCGCCAGGACCGGCGTACGGGGGTATCGAGTGGTTGGGTGCGGTCCACCGCGGTGGGGAAGGGGAAAAGACGCGAGTCGCCCGCCCGGCCAGCTCGGCGCTCTTCACGACCAGGCGGGGAAGCCCTCTGCCTGCGCGCGCAGCCTGTTCGCGCTCAAGGGTGCCCGATGCTACCCGATGCGCCGGTCGGGGCTGTGATGCGGTAGATGAACCCGGCCTTGTCGTCGCTCACGTACAGCGCGCCGTCGGCCCCGACGACCACGCCGACCGGGCGGCCGAGCGCGTCGTCGGCGCCATCCGCCAGGAAGCCGGTGGCAAACGGCTCGGCCTCGCCCGCGGGCTGCCCGTTCCAGGGGAGCCACCACAGCGCGTAGCCGACCTTCACCGACGAGTTCCACGAGCCGTGCATCGCAACGATGAGGTGATCCTCCCACGCCACCAGGCCAAGCGGCGCCATATGGGCCGCGAAGGTTGCCGCCGGTTGGGCCACGCCGTCGCAAGCGTCGTTGTCGGTCCCGAACTGGGGGTCGCGGAGCGACCCGGCGTGGCAGCGTGGCCAGCCGGCATCGGCGCCGTCCACGAGCTCGTAGACGGTCTCGGGCGGCTGATCGTCGCCAAGGAAGTCGCGCCCCATGTTCGTGGCCCACGCGCCACCCGTCGCGGGATCGACCCAGAGGCCCACCGCGTTGCGCAGGCCGACCATCCACGGCCGCAGCTCGCCGCCGTGGAGCAGCTGCACGCTGGCCCTGCGCTCATCCGTCTCATCGCACACGTCGCACGACGAGCCGATCGACAGCAGCACATCGCCGCCCGGTAGCAGCTCGACCGACTTCGTCGAGTGGAAGCCGCCGGTGGGGAGGTCGCCGGCCAGCATGCTCCGGCCTGCTTCCGCCAGGCCGTCGAGGGTCACCTCCCACAACGTCGACTCGCCGGCGACCAGGAGCCTGCCGTCGTCAGTGAAGGCCACGTCCTGTCCGCGGCCGTAGCCGCTCCCGACCTCGACGATCTCGTCGGCGCGTCCGTCTCCGTCCGAGTCCGGCAGGGCGACCACGCGATCGGTTCCGCGCTCAGCGACGTACAGCACGCCGTCGGGCGAGACGGCCATGAAGCGCGGGCCCTGGAGGCCGCGTGCGTACACGCTCGCTGCGTAGCCGTCCGGAAGCTGCAACGTGGCCTCGCCCCCGCTGCCGGCATCAACGTTCACGCCGAGGAGCGGCATGAGCTGGTCACGGAACGTCCAGGCCAGGCCGATCAGCAAGATCAGTGCGATGAGTCCGAACAGGACCAGGTTTCGGAGCCGCTTCATCGGCTCACCCCGCGGCTCAGGGCGCCGGGTCGGGTGACTGCTGGTGGAGCAGCGGCTCGGCCCTCAGAGGTTCCCGCGCCGCGCCTGCTCGATCTCGATCGCCTCGAACAGCGCCTTGAAGTTGCCGACACCGAAGCCGCGTGACCCATGGCGCTCGATGACCTCGAAGAAGAACGTCGGCCGATCCTGCACCGGACGCGTGAAGATCTGGAGCAGGTAGCCCTCCTCGTCCCGATCGGCCTCGATGCCGAGCTCCTCGAGCGTCTCGATCGGGACCCCGACGTCACCGACCCGGTCCGGGAGCTTCTCGTAGTAGGCGTGCGGCATGCCGAGGAACTCGACGCCGCGCTCACGGAGCGATCTGACCGTCCCGACGATGTCCTCGGTGCGCAGCGCGATGTGCTGCGTGCCGGCGTCGAGGTAGTAGTCGAGGAACTCCTGGATCTGGCTCTTCTTCTTGCCCGCGGCCGGCTCGTTGATCGGGAACTTGATGCGGCCGTTCCCATTCTGCATGACCTTGCTCATCAGGGCCGAGAAGTCGGTGTGGATGACCTTGTCGTCGTAGTGGATGAGCTGGGAGAAGCCGAGCGTCTGCTTGTAGAAGTCGACGAACCGGTTCATGTCACCGAGGGCGACGTTGCCGACGCAGTGGTCGACCTCGAGCAGGCTCTGGCCGGTCGCCGCCGCCGCGGGGCTCGTGATCCGGTGGTAGCCGGGAGCGAACGTCCCGTGGTAGTCGGATCGGTCGACGAAGCTGTGGACGACCTCGCCATACGTGTGGATGGCGCTCCGCCGCAGGGTTCCCTTCGTTCCCTCGAGCTCGGTCGGCTCGAGGGCGCTCTCGGCGCCTCGTCTCGTCGTCTCCTCCCAGGCCGAGGTGACGTCATCGACCGCGAACGCGATGTCCTTCACGCCGTCGCCGTGCCTCGCGACGTGCTCGGCGATTTCGCCGTCGGGACCGATGGGCGCGGTGAACACGAAGCGGATGTCGTTCTGGACCATCACGAAACTGGACCGATCTCGAACGCCGGTCTCGAGCCCCGCGTACGCGACGGGGGTGAAGCCCCAGAGCGTGCGGTAGTAGTGCGCGGCCTGCTTCGCGTTACCGACCCAGAACTCGACGTGGTCGATCCCCTTGAGCGGCAGGAAGTCCTGCGCCTCGGCCGCGGCGTTCGGGTTGACGACGGCGCCGCTCGAGGGACGTGCGATCGTATCGGTCATGACGGCGAGTCTACCGCAGGACCGATGCCGCCCCGGAGCGCGATCTCGGTCATGCGCTCGACCGCGGCGGCCAGCTCATCAGCCGGGATGTACGCCTCCGCCGCTTCCGTCATTTCCGCCTCGCTGAGAACGAGGTCGCTGACGACGAGCAGGCACGCCGCCTCGGTTCCCGATCGAGCGGCGAGGTAGAAGAGCGCCGAGGCCTCCATCTCGACCGCGAGCACGCCGCGCTCGCGCCAGGTGCGCGCGTAGTCGGGGTCGGGGTTGTAGAAGACGTCCACCGAGACGATCGGCCCGGTGCGGGCCTCGATGCCGGCTGCCTGGGCAGCGTGGACGAGGCTGTGGGTGAGCCCGAAGTGTGGGGCGGGAGCGTAGGGATCGCCGCGCAGGTACGTGCGTGTCGCGCCGTCAATGGGGGTCGCGGCGGTCGCGATGACGAGATCGCCGAGCCGCAGGTCGGTCGCGAAGGCGCCACACGTGCCGACCCGGATGAAGCGCCTGACCCCCAGGTTGAGCAGCTCTTCGACGACGATGCTCATGCTCGGGGTTCCCATCCCCGTCGCCTGGACGCTGACCGGCTCGCCGTCGAAGGTGCCCGTGAAGCCGAGCATGCCGCGATGGTCGTTCACCTGCCGCGCCGATCCGGGATCGAAACGCTCGCTGATGGCGCGGGCGCGGTTCGGGTCGCCGGGAAGGAGCACGGTAGGCGCGAAGTCGCCGGGCTCGGCCTTGATGTGGAGCTGTGGCATGGCGCCTAGCCTAGCCCAGCGCCCGTTCGAGCGGGCGCCGTACTTGGACCGTCCAGCGTGCGCGGAGGATGACAGCGTCGCCTGACGCTCGAGGCGCTAGCATCGCTCGAATGACCAGCCGTTGGGCCGATGAGCTCGCATTCGCGACCGATGCGGCGCGCCGTGCCGGAGCGCTGCTCATCGACAGCTACGAGCGGCTCGAGCGCGTCGACTACAAGAGCAAGCGTGACGTCGTCACGAACGCGGACTACGCCTCCGAGCGTCTCGTGATCGATGCGATCAAGGCCCGATACCCAGGCGACGCGATCCTGGCCGAGGAGTCCGGCGAGCACGCCGGCGTGCTCCGGGACGACGGCTCGCATAACGGGCGCACCTGGGTCATCGATCCGCTCGACGGGACGGTGAACTACGCCAACGGGATCCCCTTCTACTGCGTGAGCATCGGCCTCGTTGTCGACGAGCGGCCGACCGTCGGCGTCATCTTCGACCCGGCGCGGGGCGACCTGTACAGCGCGACGATCGACGGCCCGGCATGCCTGGACGGCGCGCCGGCGTCGGCGTCGACCAAGGAGGCGCTCTCCGACTATGTCATCAGTCTGGCGGTCATCGGGCGCGGCGGCCTGTCCCGCGAGCGCAGGATTGCGCCGCGGATCCGAATCCACCGACGCATGGGGAGTGCGGCCCTGGCCCTCGCCTACGTGGCGAACGGTCGGTTCGACGCCTTCGTCCAGAACGGCGGCCTGTCCCCGTGGGACGTCGCGGCGGCCGGCCTCATCGCCGAGCGCGCCGGCGCGGTCGTGACCGACGTGACGGGCCGTCCGTGGTGGAACCCGAGGGCGCGCGGCGCGCGAACGAGCATCGTCGCCGCCCCGGTCGCCCAGCACGCGGCGCTGCTCGAGATGCTCGCCGCCCTGAAGACGACGGTCCAGACGCGGCGCTAGCGCCCCTCCGGCTCGAGGACATGGGCGAGCATGCCGAGCGTCAGCGCGGTCGCGCCCCAGATCCGAACGCCGCCGAACCGATACGCGCCGGCGCGCAGGACGAGGCCCGGCGTGCTGAAATCCTCGTCGCCGAGCACGTCGGCATCCCAGAGCGCACGGAGCGGCAGCTCGACGATCGCCGTCACCTCGGCGTCGTGCGCGACGAGTGCCGGCCGCCGGGTCACGGTGCCGACGAACGGCCGCAGCTCGAAGTTGCTGACTGGGATCCAGACGTCGTCGAGCTCGCCCACGATGCGGACGGACTCGGGCGCAAGGCCGATCTCCTCCCACGCCTCGCGCAGCGCGGCGGCCTCGGGGCTCGCGTCCGTGGCGTCGACCACCCCCCCGGGCAGCGACACCTCGCCGGCGTGCGTGCGGAGGTCGCCGTGGCGCACGGTCAGCGGGATGACGAGCTCGCCGGCGTCGTCGGGATAGAGCGCGAGCAGCGTGGCTGCGGGGCGCGGTGCGGGAAGGTCGCCACGGGCGAAGCGACGTCGCCCGGCCTTGCCGTCGGGGGTTCGCGGCAGGAGGCGTTCGTCGAGCGGGATGGGGCGGGCGGCACCGGCCAGCGCATCGGCGAGCACCTGCTCCCAGCCGGCGTCAGCGCGTACTATTCGCTCCATGACCCAGGCTCACCTCAATCGCGACGGGCGCGTGCGGGAGGCGCTCTACCGGACGCGCATCCTCGTCAACCGTACCCCGCATTTCAGCTCGCGGACGCGTCGAGAGGCAAATCGGGCCCTCGACATCCTGGAGGGGCAGCTCGGCCTGAACCAGGTGAACGCGGCCGAGGCCGCTCGAGGCCTCGAGCTCCTCAACCGCGCGCACTCGTCGCTGACCTTCAGCCTGCTCCGCAACGGCGATTTTGCCGATCGCTTCGGCCCGGCGCTGCGCCGCCTCGGCCTGCGCAGCATCGGCGACCGGCTCGACGAGGTCCCATCATCGGTCATGGCGCTGCCGATTTCCGGTCCGATCGGCGAGCGCGAGCATCGTGACGAGCTTCCGCCGGAGGAGCGCCTGGACGCCGAGGGCAACGCGCTCCCGCCGCCGCCCGGGTACTACTAGCCCGACGGCCCGGCGTCAGCCGGTGGCGCGCACGAGCGCGCCGACCAGGCTCGCGTCCGTCGGCGTCGACCCGAGGCCGAGCCGGTGCCCGACGAGGGCCGCGAGCGGCGGCTCCAGGTACGTCGAGCGCAGCGCCTCCCATGCCTCCGCCGCGAACACCTCGGCGGGCGTCCCGTCGAGGATGATGCGGCCGGCGCGCATGACGATGACGCGATCGAACGTCTCGGCGACGAACCGGATGTCGTGGCTGATCGCGATGATCGTCCGTCCCCCTCCCGATACCGCGTCGACGATGGCGCGCACGCGCTCGACGCCGCGCGCGTCCTGGCCTGTCGTCGGTTCGTCGAGCACGAGGACCGGGGTCCGCATCGCGAGGACCGAGGCGAGCGCCAGCAGCTTGCGCCGTGACTGGCCGAGGTCGTAGGGGTTCGTGCCCTCCTCGCCCTCGAGGCCCGTGGCGGCAACCGCCTGCGCCACGGCGTCACGCAGCGCGGTGCCGCGACGCCCGAGGTTGCGCGGGCCGAACTCGACCTCAGCGCGGACGCTGCTCGCGAAGATCTGGCGGTCGGGATCCTGGAAGACGAGGCCAACCCGGGACGCGAGCTGCGCGACGGTCAGCGTGCCCGCGTCCACGCCGTCTATCGTTACCCGCCCCTCGGTAGGTCGCAGCAGCCCGTTCAGGTGGCGGACGAGGGTCGTCTTGCCGCTCCCGTTCTGTCCGACAATCGCCACTCGTTCTCCAGCGGCGATCCGCAGGTCGACGCCGTCGAGCGCCCGTACGCTGCCCTCGCGGTAGAAGTGAAACAGGCTGGTCGCCTCCAGCTCAGGCATCGAGCGTCGCCTCCAGCCGTCGGGGGTCCAGGCCGGCGGCATCCGCCATCCGTCGGAGCCTGATCATGCCCGGCTCGCTTACGCCGAGGTCCGGAAGCCGGGGATCGGCCAGCACGCCGTCGGGGTCACCGGCCAAGGCCATTCGGCCCTCGGCCAGGACGACGACCCGTCCCGCGACCGCCGCCAGGAGATCGGTCTTCTGCTCGGTGACGAGGATGCTCGCGCCGTCGGCGGCCAGGCGGCCGATCGCGTCGGCCACCAGGTGCGTCCCGGCTGGGTCGAGCTGGGCAGTCGGCTCGTCCAGGACGAGGTGCGCGGGACGCATCGCCAGCAGGCCGGCCATCGCCACGAGCTGTTGCTGCCCGCCGGAGAGCCGCCGCGGATCCCGCTCGGCAAGGTCGGAGATACGAAGCGCGTCGAGCGCCGACCAGGCACGCTCCACGATCTCGTCGCGCTCGATGCCCAGGTTCATCGGTCCGAAGGCCACCTCCTCGAACACCGTGCCGGCCACTTGGCTGAGCTGGCTAGACGGGTTCTGGAAGCCGATCCCGATGCGCCCGCCCAGCCGATGCATCGGCCAGTCGTCGATCGGCTCTCCGTCGAGCAGGATCGAGCCCCGGATGCGGCCGCCCACGGTTCGGGGCGCGATACCGGCGACGACGAGGCACAGTGTCGTCTTTCCCGCCTCGGAGGCACCGGCCACGCCGATGACCTCGCCATCGGCGAGGACGAGGTCGATGTCCAGCAGCGATGGGCGCTCGGATCCGGCGTAGCGGTAGCCCACGCCCTTCAGCTCGACGGTCAAGCCCAAGCCCCGGTCAGGCGTGCCGCCACCAGGGCGACGATGACGGCGAGCAGGAGCCAGCGGAGCGCTCGTTGCGCGCCGGAGTCCGACGGCGCCCAGAGCAGCGTGCGCCGCCCGGGCCGCGTGAAGCCGCGCGCCTCGAGAGCCATGGTGCGCTCCTCGACCTCGGCGATCGACCCGAGAATGACGGGGCCGACGATGGGCAGGACGCCGCGAATGCGCTTCGCGATCGAGCCCTCGGTGTCGAGCCCGCGCGCCCGCTGCGCGGCGGTGATCTGCGCCGCGCGCTCGACGAGTGCCGGAACGGTCTGGACCGAGGCGTTGGCGACGAAGGCAAGCCGCGAGCTCACGCCGCGCCGCTCGAGATCGACGACGAAGGCGGCCGGCGGGGTGGTCAGGTAGAACAGGGTGATTGCCCCGCCGATCGCGAGGATGCGGGCCAGGATTTCGAGCGCGAAGGCCAAGCCCTCGGCGGTGGCCGTGATTGGCCCGAGCTCGAGCAAAACCGTCCGGCCCCCGGGAAAGAAGAACAGGTTGACGAGGAAGGCGCTGGCCGCCAGGGGCAGCGCGAAGAGGAGCGCAGTGCGCACCAGCAGGCCGAGGACCCGCGCCCAGGCCGCGGGCAGCAGCACGGCCGCCACCACCACGATCGCCGGGCCGATCAGCCCGCCGACGACCACGGCCGCCACCGCCGTCGCCGTCGCGATCACCGCCTTCGTCAGCGGGTTGAGACGGTGATACGCGGTCGGGCCGGGCGCTCCGAGGCTCGCCGGGATCCCCCGCCCGGCGTCGACCGTGACCTCGGAGGTGCTCAGGTCGGCGCGCCCCGCCATCCGCCCTCACCGTCGTCGCCGGCCGGCTCGAGTGCTTTGTCGAGCAGTCGCTCGCCCTGTGGGAAGCGGGCGGTCGTCCGGCGCGGCAGGGCAGTCAGGATGAGGTACACGACGAAGAAGGTGATGATCTTGTCGATCGGGTCGCTGATCAGGCCCTGCTGAAAGCTTGCACCGAGGACATCGGCGCCCTGCTCGCGGAAGAACGCGACCAGGAAGTCGGTCCCTGACCCGGTCACGCCGCCGAACAAGTTGGCGCTGATCGGCGCGCTGACGATCGCCGCCAGCACGCCGGTGACCGCCCCGACCACTGTGACGTAGGCGACAGAGGCGTCACGCCGGAGGAAGAGAAGTGCGAGGAAGCCGACCACCGCTCCGACGAGCATGGCGCCGATGACCCAGCCGACGATCGTCAGGAACAGCCCCGGGTCGGCGTTCGGATCGGGGTTGAAGAAGGTGAACGTCTCCTCGTAGAACTGGCCGTACGTCCACAGGGCGAGGCCGCCGACGACCATGAGCGCCACGAGTCCGGCGACGACGAGCTCCACCGCCCGTCGGTCGGGCCGTGGACGAAGGAAGCTGAAACGGCCGGCTGCGCCGGCGAGGAGGCCGATGAGGACCGCGGTGATCGCGAAGGGCGCCGCGAAGTCACTGTGGAATGGCGGCGGCAGGACGTAGGTCCAGAGCAGGTTGGCGAGCATGCCGGTCAGCGCGCCGGGGATCGGGCCGGCCAGGGCTCCCACCAGGATCGTGCCGATCGAGTCGAGGTAGACCGGCACCTTGAGCGCCGCGGCCACCGTCTGGCCGAGGATGATGTTGATCGCGATCGCGATCGGCATGAGCACGATGGTGCGGGTGCCGAACTGGGCGGCGATCGATCCGAAGCCGCCGGTCTGCGCGTACTCGACTCCCGCGTAGGCCGCGATGCCGGCCAGGACCGCGATGGCGGTGATGAGCGGGAATGCGCCGAGCGCGGCGTCGTAATCGGTCAGGCTGCCCCCGACGATGACGACGCCGATGACGGCGCCGGCGAGGAACGCCGCCGCGGCGGCGATCCAGCGGATGACCATGGCGAACACCCTCCTCCGTCTAGTCTTTGTCGGTGATCAGCTGTTGGGAGCGCTCACCGCGCGCGACAGGCGCGCGATGAGCTCGGCCTTCATCCCCTCGGGGTCGATCGCGGTGGCGACCGAGACCGGTGGGCGATCATCGGTCTCGGATCGGTACAGGCTGCCGGCCAGGTACGGGTCGGAGCTCGTGTCGCAGGCCAGCGTCTCGCTCACCTGCTCGGTCACGAGGTCCGGCCGGAGGAGCGATGCCACGAGCGCGACCGGGTCGTGGAGGTAGGCGCCGTCGATCCCGTCCGCCTGCTGGTGGAAGCCGACGTAGAAGCGCATCGCGTCGCGCACGATCCCAGCGAGGTGTGTGTCGGGCAGTCCCTTCAGGTCGTCCATCGTGAAGATGACGTCCTGCGTCGCGTCGAGCGGAAAGAGGCGGTGGATCGATCCCGCCCGGAGGCAGATCTCCGCCGCTTCCGGGTCGACGCACGCGTTCCACTCGCCGGTCTCGGTCGTGTTGCCGCGCTCCTCGAGCGTGCCGCCCATCCAGATCACCTCCCGCGTCGCGCCGGCGAGGTCGACGCCATGCTCCGTCGCCGACGCCAGGTTCGTGAGCGGGCCGAGCGCGAGGACCGAGACCTCGCCGGGATGGCGGCTGACGTGCGCGCCGAGGTAGCGGCTGGCGGGGATGGCCGTGTACTCGGTCGTGCCGAGCTGGCGGTCCTCGCCGCGCAGCTCGACGTAGCCGGTCCCGGTCGGGCCGTGAGTGTCGGGCGCGGTGCGCAGGCGGCGCTGGAGCGGCCGTGCGGCGCCGATGCTGACCGGGACGTCGCCGCGACCCACCATGCGCAAGAGCTTGCCGGTGTTGCGCGCGACGTGATGAATCTCGACGTTGCCCGCGACGCAGGTGACGCCGCGCAGGTTGAGCTCGCTGCTCGTGGCCGCGATGAGCAGGGCGATCATGTCGTCGATCCCGGTGTCGACGTCCAGGATCAACGGGCGTGGCGCGGGCTGCTGGGCGGGGGCGTCCATCGGCCGCCTATGGTAGACGCCAGCCGCCTGCCTGGCCCACCTTCGTGCTCAACGGGCGGCCCATCGTCTCGCTGACCTGGCGGGCCGCGACGAGCAGCGCGTCGAGGTCGACGCCGTGCGTCAGCCCCTCGCGCTCGAGGAGGTAGACGAGGTCCTCGGTCGCCAGGTTGCCGGCGGCGCCCGGCGCGTACGGGCAGCCTCCGGTCCCGCCGGTCGAGGCGTCAAAGCAGCGAATGCCAAGGTCGAGCGCGGTCGAGACGTTCGCGAGGGCCGTGCCGCGCGTGTCGTGGAAGTGCATCGCCAGCCGATGGGCGCCGATCCCCGCGTCGAGCAGTGCCGTGACGACCCGGCGCACGTCGGCCGGCCCCGCGACCCCGATCGTGTCGCCGATGCTCAGCTCCGTGACGCCGAGCTCGAGCAGCTGCAGGGCGACGCCGACCACCGCGGCCTCGCCGACCCGGCCCTGGTACGGGCAGCCGAACGCGGTGCTGACGTAGCCGCGGCTCCACCAGCCGTGCTCGCGGGCGGCGTCGATGACCGGCCGGAAGGCGTCGATCGACTCCGCGACGGTCATGTTGATGTTCGCCCGGGTGAACGGCTCGGACGCAGCGGTGAAGACGCAGACCGCGTCGGCGCCGGCCGCGATGGCGCGCTCGAGCCCCCGCTCGTTCGGGACGAGGACGGGGTAGCGCACGCCGGGACGCCGCTCCAGGCGTGCCATGAGCTCGCCGGCGTCGGCCAGCTGCGGGACGGCCTTCGGCGAGACGAAGCTCGTCGCCTCGATCTCGCTGAGCCCCGCGTCGGCGAGCAGCTCGATGTAGCGCAGCTTCGCGTCGGTCGGGATCGGGCGCGCCTCGTTCTGGAGTCCGTCGCGCGGGCCGACCTCGTAGACGCGAACCTCTCGATCGCTCATGCGTCCGATTGTGCGACTTCGCCGAGGACGTCGCCGCGCTGGACCTGCTGTCCCTCGCTGACGAGCAGGCTCGCCAGCGTTCCGTCGATGGGCGAGACGACGGCGTGCTCCATCTTCATCGCCTCGATGATGACGATCGGCTGGTGCGCGTGGACCGATGCGCCGGCCGCGGTGCGCACCGCGATCACCCGACCGGGCATCGGGGCCACCAGGACTGCCGTTCCGTCGCCGTGGGCGCTGGCGTGGCGGACCGCCTCCTCGACGGTCGGTGGCGGGGCGAGCGAGAACTCGAGCGACTGCCCGTCGACGTCGACATGGATGGCGTCTGGGCCGGCCGCGGTGCGCGGGGCGTCGTCGGTCAAGATCAGCGCGACGCTGCGCTCCTCGTCGCCGTGGCGCAGGCGACGGACCGCCGGGCCGTTGAGCCGCCAGCCGTCGTCCCATGGTCCCGCGGTCGCGGGAGCCGATGCCAGCGCTGCGGCTTGCCAGTGGCGCTCCTCGACCTGTGGCGGGCCGGGAACGTCGAGCCCGGCGATGGTGTCGGTTCGCATTTCGCCGTCGCGCATCGGCGGCTGCTCGAGCAGCCAGCGGAGGAAGCGCAGGTTCGTGCGCACGCCGAGCACCGCGGTCTCCGCGAGCGCCGCCTGCAACCGGTCGAGCGCTTCGGCGCGCGTCGCCCCGTGGGCGATGAGCTTGGCGAGCATCGGGTCGTAGCGGTCCGAGATCTCGTCGCCCTGCAGCACCCCGGCGTCGATCCGCACGCCCGACGGCCACTCGAGCGCGGCAAGGATGCCAGTGGCGGGCAGGAAGCCGGACTCAGGATCTTCGGCGTAGAGGCGCGCCTCGACCGCATGGCCCTCGAGACGCGGAGCACCGCGAAGCCCGAGCGCCCGCAGCGTCTCGCCGGCGGCGATGCGCAGCTGGTCCTCGACGAGGTCGCGACCGGTGACGGACTCGGTGACCGGGTGTTCGACCTGGAGGCGGGTGTTCATCTCGAGGAAGAAGAACTCGCCAGCATCGGTCAGCAGCATCTCGACGGTCCCGGCATTGACGTACCCGACCGACGCGGCCACGGCGACCGCCGCGCTGCCCATCCGGTCGCGCAGCTCGGGCGTGACCGATGGCGCCGGCGATTCCTCGACGATCTTCTGGTTGCGTCGCTGCGTGCTGCAGTCGCGCTCACCGAGATGCACGCCGTGCCCGTGGGCGTCGAACAACACCTGGATCTCGACGTGCCGTGAGCCGGCGAGGTAGCGCTCGAGGATCAGCCGTTCGTCGCCGAAGCTCCGCTGCGCCTCGCGCCGGGCCGCGCCGAGCGCCTCTGACAGGTCGGCCGGATCCCCGACGACGCGCATCCCCTTGCCGCCCCCGCCGGCGCTGGGCTTGACGAGCAGCGGATAGCCGACGCGCCCCGCCTCGACGGCCAGGGTGACGTCACCTTGAGCGTCGCCGTCGTAGCCGGGCACGGTCGGAGCGCCATGGGTGGCCGCCTGCTGCCGGGCCGCCGCCTTGTCGCCCATCGCCGCGATCGCGTCCGCTGGTGGTCCGACCCATTTCATGCCGGCATCGGCGACGGCGCGCGCGAAGGCGGCGTTCTCGGCGAGGAAGCCGTAGCCGGGATGAATCGCATCCGCGCCGACGCGGCGCGCCACCGCCAGGAGCTCGGCGCCGTCGAGATAGGAGCCGATCTCGTGGGCCTCTTCGACCCCGTCCGGCGGCCGCTCGCCTGCCGCGTGGACGCCGATCACCCGGATCCCCATTCGGCGGGCGGTGCGCGCGATCCGGACGGCGATCTCGCCCCGGTTGGCGATGAGCAATGAGCGAATGGGCTGCGGGATGACCGCGTCGGGCGCATCGGAGACCGCGGACAGCGACGAATGCGACACGCGCACGCGGCTGCCGACGCGCCGGGACGGCAGCCGGCCCGACGCGATCCAGCGCTGGACCGTCCGCACGGTCACCCCGAGGCGCTCGGCCGCCTCTCGCGCCGTCAGCTCATCGGTCACGTCGCGATTGTCGCAGACGTAGGATGGGCCGACGTTGCGCGTCAGCCCGGGCTGTCGCGCCAGCCCGGCGGTCGCTTCACAAGGAACGCGGTGAGCCCCTCCTGTCCCTCGGGAGAGGTGCGCTGGCGCGCGATCAGCCCCGGGGTGCGGGCGCGCGCCTCTGCCGGTCCGAGCTCCTGGATCGTGCGGACCAGCGACTTCGCGGCACGGATGGCGGTCGGTCCCGCCGCGCGCAGCTCGTCGAGCAGCGCCTCCACCGTCGCGTCGAGCGCGGCCTCGTCGGGCACGACCTCGTGCACGAGACCGATGCGCAGGGCCCGCTCGGCACCGAAGCGCTCGCCGGTGGCGAACAGGGCGCGGGCGTGCGACTCGCCGATCTTCGGCACGACGAACGTGCTGATGACGGCCGGGATGATCCCGAGCCTCGTCTCGGTGAACCCGAACGCGGCGTCGGCGCTGGCCACGACGATGTCGCTGACCGCGCACAGACCCATGCCCCCGCCGAGCGCGGCTCCCTGGACGCGGGCGACGACCGGAACGGGACAGACATCGACGGCTGCGAACATCGCCTGCATGGCGCTCGCGTCGCGCTCGTTCTCGTCGACGCCGAGCCCGATGGCGGCACGCATCCATTCGACGTCCGCGCCGGCGCAGAAGGTCCGCCCCTCCCCGCCGAGTACGACGCCGCGCAGGGCGTCCGGAGGCTCCGTGGCGAGCTGCTCGAACGTCGACCGCAGCTCGGCGATCAGCTCGGCGTTGAACGCGTTGCGGACCTCGGGACGGGCGAGCGTGACACGGGCGAACGGGCCGTCGCGCTCGACGCGCAGGAGCCCGCTCATCGTGCGCGTCCCCGCCGGTGGAACGGCTCCGTCACGGCTCGCACCTGGGCCAGGAGCGGCTCCTCGAGCCAGACGACGTCGGTCCCGTCCGGCACGTCGACTGTGACGGCCACGCCGGGCTCGCCGATCAGCCCGAGCATGAGTCGGGAGGCCGTCCCGTCGTCGGTCTCGACGATGTACGCGGCATCGACGTTCGTCGCCGACAGCGTCGCGCGCAGGCGCGCCTCGAGCTCGCCGGTATCGTGTCCCGGGAGGCGCACGCGGATCGAGGTGCGCGCCGTCGCCTCGAAGAGCGGCTCGTCGGTCCCTGGGATGCGGCCCTCGGCGAGCGCCGCGAGCTCATCGGCGTCGAAGCGGTAGGGGACGGGGCCGGCCGGATCCATGATCGCCGGCAGCCGGGCGGCCGCCAGGTTCGCGATCGCGATCCGCGCCGGGAGCGGCAGGTTCCCGGTGTTCGCCGGCGCCCAGGCGGCAAGGGCCCCGAACGAGGCGAACAGGACGCTTACCGGTGCCCCTTCCCCCTCGCGGGCGAGCATGACGCTGATCTCGACCTGCTCGTCATCGTTGACGGCCGATGCAAGCGCCGCCTTCGCCTCCTCGCCATGCTCCGGCGGGACGGGCAGCAGGAGCGTGCCGCTCATGAGCGTGCGGTAGAAGGCGTCGAGCGGACCGCGCTCGCCACGCTCCTCCGCATCGCGTGCGGCGAGCATCGCGTCGAACAGGTTCGCCGCGCTCTCCTCGAGGGAGCCCTGTGGCACGGAGCGGTCGTGGGAGCCCGGGGCGGGCCGGTCGATGGGCTGACTCATGCTGGTAGCATCGTCCCATGATCCGGGGCATCGATCATCTCGTCATTGCCTGTGCCGATCCGGACGCGGCCGCGGCCGAGCTCGAGTCGGCGATCGGCCTGCTCGCGACCGGTGGCGGGCGTCACCCCGGATCGGGAACATTCAATCGGATCGCCTGGCTTGCCGACGGCTCGTATCTCGAGCTCATCGGCGTCGACGATCCAGAGGCGGCACGGCGTCAGCCGGTCGGGGCCGCCGCGGTCCGTGCGCTCGAGGAGAACGGCGGGGGGCTGGCGACCTTCGCGCTTCGCGACGATGACCTCGACGTGACCGCCGCCACGCTCGCGGCATCCGGGTCGTTCGGGCCGGTGACGCACGGAACGCGCAGCCGCGACGACGGCGAGATGGTCGCGTGGTGGGCCGCGTTTCCGAAGTCGGACCTGGCGCCCGACGCGACGCCGTTCCTCATCCAGCACTCGTACACCGGGGCAGAGTGGGGCCCGGCCGCGCTCGACGCGCGGGCCGAGTTCCGGCACCCGATCGGCTCGCCGGTCGGCCTGGCCCGGCTGGACATCGCGACCGCCGATCCGCCCTCGGCCGCGGCCACGATCAACGATCAGCTGGGCCTTGACTTCTGGGCCGTGGCCGACCTGGCCGTTGCCGAGATCGGGACGCACGTCCTGCGCCTCGTGCCGGGGGGGGAGTGGGGGGGGCCGGGGGTCGCGACCCTCGCCGCCGAGATCGACGCGCCCCGCACCGCCGAGCTGCTCGGGATGCGCTTCGATGTCGAGCGCGCCGAGCTGCTCGTCTCGACCGTCGCGGTCGATAGCTAGCGCGCCGGCGCGAGCGCCCGCAGGCCGACGCGGTCCAGCTCCGCCTGCGCCAGCCGCTCGTGTCGCCCGGCGGCCCAGTCTCCGAACGGATCGGGCGTGAACTCGAGCAGCTCGTCGTACTCGAGCCGATGGAGGGCGCGTGAGGCGAGGAGCGTCTCCATCTCCGCAGCGGGCAGGCGATCGGTCGCTCGCCGCGGCCCGCGGATCGCCCGCGCGGCCGCGTTCAGCCGTCGCCACTTCGCGACGCGCCAGGGAAGGTAGCGGTTCAGCCATGGCACGACGGCTGACGCCACGAGCAGCAGCCCGAGCAGCCCGGAGACGAAGAGCAGCAGCCGCTCGAGGTCCGTCCCGAAGGTGATGAGCGGAGCCCCCGCGCCTGCGAGTGCGCCGCGAACTCCGGCCGCCGCACCCTCGCCCACGAGCGGCAGGCCCTCGAGCGCCGCCCCGATCGTCTCGCCAGCGTTCGTGATCTCGGTGCCGCCCTCGCGGACGAACCGCCCGGCACCGGCCAGGTGCGCCAGGAACCCGTACAGCCGGATGCCGAGGGTGAGCCAGAAGGCCAACCACAGCAGGGTGGCGACATCCGCGCCGATCTCTCGCGCCCGGGACCAGGGACGCTCGCTCCAGATGTGCATCTGCGGTGGCCTCCTGTTACATGCGGTAGAGGCTGAAGCCCGGCTCCGGAATCGGCGCGTTCAAGGCGGCCGAGATGCCGAGGGCCAGCACGCGGCGCGTGTCGGCCGGGTCGATGACGCCGTCGTCCCAGAGCCTCGCGGTCGAGTGATAGGGCGATCCCTCGCGCTCGTACTTGTCGAGGATGGGCGCCTCGAACGCGTCGCGGTCCGCATCGGTCTCGAAGCCTCCGCGGACGGTGGACAGGACACGAGCTGCCTGGGCGCCGCCCATGACGCTGATCCGCGCGTTCGGCCACATCCACAGCTGGCGCGGTCCGTACGCACGGCCGGCCATGCCGTAGTTTCCCGCTCCGAACGAGCCGCCGACGATGACGGTGAACTTCGGCACGTTCGTCGTGGCGACCGCGGTGACGAGCTTCGCGCCGTCGCGCGCGATCCCGCCCGCCTCGTACTCGCGCCCGACCATGAAGCCGGTGATGTTCTGGAGGAAGACGAGGGGGATGCGCCGCTGGGACGCGAGCTCGATGAAGTGGGCGCCCTTGAGAGACGACTCGCTGAACAGGATCCCGTTGTTGGCGATGATGCCGACCGGGTAACCCATGATGCGCGCGAAGCCAGTGATGAGCGTCGTGCCGTACCGCTCCTTGAACTCGTGGAAGTCGGATCCGTCGACGAGGCGCGCGATCACCTCGCGGACGTCGTAGCCCTGGCGCGGATCGGCCGGGATGACGCCGTACAGGCTCTCCTCGGGCACCGCCGGCGCGGCCGGCTCGCCCACGTCCCAGGGCGGCTGCGGCTTGTGGCGGGCGAGGTTGCGCACGATCTGGCGGCCGATGGCGAGGGCGTGCTCGTCGTCGAGGGCGTAATGGTCGGCGACGCCCGACTCGACGGTGTGGACCTCCGCCCCGCCCAGATCCTCGGCGCTGACCTCCTCGCCGGTTGCCGCCTTCACGAGCGGCGGGCCACCGAGGAAAATCGTGCCGGTGCCCTTGACGATGACCGTCTCGTCGCTCATGGCCGGGACGTACGCCCCACCCGCCGTGCAGGAACCCATGACGAGCGCGACCTGGGGGATCGCGCGCGCCGAGAGCGTGGCCTGGTTGTAGAAGATGCGGCCGAAATGCTCGCGGTCGGGGAAGACCTCGTCCTGGAGCGGCAGGAAGGCACCACCGCTGTCGACGAGGTAGAGGCACGGTAGGCCGTTCTCGAGCGCGATCTCCTGCGCGCGCAGGTGCTTCTTGACCGTCATCGGGTAGTACGTGCCGCCCTTGACCGTCGCGTCGTTCGCGACGATGACGACTTCCACTCCCTCGACCCGGCCGATGCCGGTGACGACCCCTGCGCCGGGAGCGTCGTCGTCGTACAGGTCGGTGGCGGCCAGTGCGCTCAGCTCGAGGAACGCCGCGCCGGGGTCGAGGAGCCGGTCAATCCGCTCGCGCACCGGCAGCTTGCCGCGCTCGCGGTGGCGGGCGACGCTGCGCTCGTCGCCGCCGGCGCCGTTTCGCGTGAGCGCATCGGTCCGCGCTCGCAGGTCGTCGACGAGGGCGCGCATGGCGTCCGCGTTCGCGCGCGTGGCTGGGTCGTCAGGATCGACGGAAGTGCGGAGGACGGCCATGGGCACGAATTATGGCCGCCGCGTGACGGCGTCGCCGGCCGCTCGGGCCGCGCTCCGCCTCAGGCCAGGGTGACGAGCGGGACGATCTGGTTGATGTGGATCGCGTTGACGATGACGACGCTGACGACGTGCTCGAAGGGTGGCTCGCCGTTGTGGAGCAGGTACGCGTCGGTCAGGGGCAGGAAGGAGGCGGAGCGCAGCAGGTGCGGGCCGACTTCGACGCCCGGTGGGACGTGGACGTTGCCGGTCACGCTGAACGGGCCGGCGAGGACGGCGGCGCGGCGCAGCCGGCGGTGCAGTCGCAGCTGGCGGCTGGCGCGCCACTCCGGCGGCATGGCGAGGATGACTTCGGCCGTCAGCAGGCTCTGCCACTCGCCGCTCTCGCCGCCGTTGGGGGAGTCGGGGCCGGGCATGGCGGTCTCGTCCATCGCTCCGGGGCTCGGCCGCCAGAGGTGTAGCTCGTCCTGTGTTGAGAGCAGGTCGGTCACGCGCCGGCCATCCGGCGCGATCCAGCCGACGATGCGCGAGGTCGCCGTATACAGCTCGATCGGCGCTAGGTCGGGGGACGTGACCGCGAGTGCCGCGTTTCCGTGGGTCGCTGTTTGGCCGGGACCGCGGCGCCAGTTCCAGAACGTCAACATCTGCTCCTGCTCGGCTGAGGGTCGAGCGGGGACTCGCAAGACCGTGGTCCTACCGTACGCCGGAGACCGCCCGCCACCAACGGACCGAAAGTCCTAGCCTGGGCCCAGTGCGCGCGAGCACCACCCCGGTACTCGGCTCGCGTTTGCGGCGGCGCGCGGCGCGATGGATACTCGGAGCGCATTGACCGAGCACGTCACGACCGCTCTCGTCGGCCCCGCGCCGGACGGGATGCCGGACCCGGAACTGGCCCCGCCCCAGCTGGCCCGAGGCGGCGACCCGTTTGCCGCGCTGCGGATCGTCCACTTCCTGTCGCGCCTTCGCCGCAACGAGACGCTGCAGCTCCGCGACGTCGTCACCGCGCTGAACGCCGAGTATCTCGACTGGTACTTCACCGAGAAGGTCGTGCTCGCCGAGGTCGTTCAGCTGCAGGCGAACTGGGGCATCAGCTTCCACGGCGAAGACCGGATCGTGCTCGATCGCAACGAGCGCGGCCACACGCTGCTCATCGTCGACTCGACGAAGATGAGCAGCTTCCTTGTCAACGAGGCGAAGCGCCTGGCGGAGGCGTGTCACGAGGAGCTTCGACGTTTCACCCTCGGCGACGGGGTGTCCCCCGACAACTAGCCGCGCAGCTGGTCCAGCTTGTCGTCGCGGCCGATGAGGATCAGCTCGTCGCCCTCCGCCACCCGCTCGTCGCGCGCAGGGTTCACGAAGACCTGCTTATCGCGACGCAGTGCGATCGGCGTCAGCCCGAGGCGGGTCTTCAGGTCGAGCTCACCGAGCGACTTGCCGATGAACGACGCCGGAGGACGGATCTTCTCGATCCCGAAGTTCGGGGCCACGTCGAGGTAGTCGATGACGTTCGGCACGTTGAACGAGTGGGCCAGGCGCAGGCCGGTCTCCCGCTCGGGAAAGACGACGCGGTCGGCACCGACGCGCGAGAGGATCTCGCCATGGAGCAGGCTGCCGGCCTTGGCGATGACGGTCCGCACGCCGAGTCGCTTGAGCACCATCGTCGCGAAGATCGACGGCTCGGCGTCGCTGCTGATGGCGACGATGGCGGTCTCGAAGTCCCCTGCGCCCGCGCCGCGCAGCGCATCCTCGTCCGATGCGTCCAGCTCAAGCGCGTGCGTCACGTCGGGGGCGAGCTCGTTCACCAACTGCTCGCTGTGGTCGATCGCCAGCACCTGGTGACCGAGGCGCTCGAGCTCCCGGGCCACGGCCGAGCCGAAGCGGCCCAGCCCGATCACCATCACCTGTTCCTTGGCCATGCCTGCCTCCGAAGCTGTCTCGTGAGCCTAGCCGATGCGGACCGATTCGACCGCCGGACGATACGACACCGGGTGCGCGCGCGCCGCCAGCGCCAGCACCAGGGTGAGCGGGCCGAGCCGGCCGACGAACATCGCGAACGAGGTGATCAGCCGGGCCGGATCGCTCAGGTCTCGGGTGATACCGGTGCTGGCGCCCACCGTCCCGAAGGCGGAGACCGCCTCGAACAGCGTCTGCACGAAGGTCGCATCGGTCGTGAGCGTGAGGCCGAGCGCGGTGAGGAAGACGAAGCCCATGGACAGCATGAGGACCGCCAACGCGCGATAGACGATGGCGTGCTTGATCCGCCGGCCGAAGGCGGTGGCCGATGGCTC
>CAZKFP010000034.1:0-16949 GCA_964552085.1 uncultured Steroidobacteraceae bacterium | reverse complement strand
TGACCGTCCCGCTGGCCGAGGTGGCCGACGGCTACGTCGCGCACCTTGCCCATCACCCGGTCGATGCCGAGAACCTGTCCGAGTTCGTGGCGATCGCGGCCCAGCTCATCTACCTGAAGTCGCGCCGGATTCTGCCGGCCGAGCCATTGCCGCCGATGCCCGACGCGGCCGACGAGCCCGACGAGGAGGAGCTCCGTCGCCGGCTGCTCGAGTACCGCGCGCTGCGCGACGCCTCGATTGCCCTTGGCGCGCGCGACGGCGCCGCCCCCGCGATGCGCCGCGAGCCGCGCGAGGCCGACCTGCCCGAGGCGCGGTCCGAGCCCCTGCCGGTCGCCGTCCTCGTCGCCGCGCTGGAGGCCCTGGCGAGCATCCCGGAGCCGGTCGCCGCACCGCCGGAGATCGTCGCCCGCGAGATCACGATCGGCCAGCAGATCGAGGTCCTGCGCGCGGCGATGTCACGCGGCGGTCGGATCCTGCTGCAGACGATCCTCGCGCGCTGCCAGACCCGGACCGAGGCCGCCGTCACATTCCTCGCCACGCTCGAGCTCATCCGCCGCCGCCAGGTGCGGGCCGAGCAGGGCGACATCTTCGGGCCGATCCTCATCGAGGCCGTCGAGGGGGGAGCCGCCGAATGAGCGACGATCTCGAGGTCTACTTCGAGGCGCTCCTCTTCATCGCCGAGCGCCCGTTGAGCCTGTCCGAGCTGGCAGCCCTGGCCGACCGCCCGCGACCCGAGGCCGAGGCGGCGCTCGCCTCGCTCGCCGCGCGCCTCGACGAGGACGAGCGCGGCCTTCGCGTCCAGCGGCACGGCGACGCGTGGCAGCTCGTGACCGCGCCCGAGGTCGGCGCTCGGCTCGCCACGTACGCGGCGCGCGAGGAGGCGCGTCTCTCGCCCGCCGCACTCGAGGCGCTGGCCGTCATCGCCTACCGGCAGCCATGCACCCGCGGCGACGTCGAGCGCGTGCGCGGGGTCGACTCGGATTACGTCATCCGCTCGCTCCTCCATCGGCGCCTGATCGTTGAGATCGGCCGTCGCGACACGCCGGGACGGCCGGTGCTGTTTGGGACGTCGTTCACGTTCCTCGAACGCTTCGGGCTGACCTCGATCGAGGACCTGCCGCCGCTCTCGACCGATGCGGCCCAGCTGGCCGCCCTGGCCGATCGCGCCGATGCCGACTGAGCGGCTCCAGAAGCTCATCGCTCGCGCCGGCGTCGCGTCCCGTCGCCGCGCTGAGGAGCTCATCGCCGACGGCCGCGTCCGCGTCAACGGTGCGATCGCCCGCCTCGGCGAGTCGGCGGACCCCGATCGCGACACGATCGAGCTCGATGGGCGCCCGCTGGGCGCCGCCGCGCCGCCGGTGCACCTCGCCGTGCACAAGCCACGCGGGTTCCTCTCGTCGGCGCGCGACGAGCGGGGCCGG
The DNA here is from genome assembly GCA_964552085.1 of uncultured Steroidobacteraceae bacterium. Lineage (GTDB taxonomy): Bacteria > Chloroflexota > Limnocylindria > QHBO01 > QHBO01 > JACDBZ01. The sequence continues at coordinate 15,528 of CAZKFP010000034.1, read as the reverse complement.
CGCTCGGTCGTCTCCCTCGTCGACGCGGCAGGGGAGCGGCTCTGGCCGGCCGGCCGGCTGGACGTCGAGTCCGAGGGCCTGATGCTGCTCACGAACGACGGGGAGTGGGCGAATCGCGTGCTCCATCCTCGCTACGAGAACGAGCGCGAGTACGCAGCGCTCGTCGCGCCCTCGCCCAGTCGCGCGACGCTCCAGCGGCTGCTCAACGGGGTGCCGCTCGAGGACGGGCCGGCGCGGCTCCTGAGCGCCCGCCACGCGCCGCCGCCGCGCGAGGTCGCGCGGGAGCGGACGGAGGAGGGGGCGTGGCTTCGCATCCGAATCGGCGAGGGCCGCAAGCGTGAGGTTCGCCGGCTCTTCGCGAGCGTCGGCTGCGAGGTGACGCGGCTCGTGCGCACGCGCTTCGGGTCGCTCACCCTGGCCGGACTGCACGAGGGCCAGTGGCGCCATCTGCGGCCTTCCGAGGTCGCCGCCCTGTCCGGGAGCCGACGCCGGTGAGCCGCACGATCGCGATCGACGGGCCCTCGGGCGCCGGCAAGAGCACGCTCGGGCATGCGCTCGCCACGCGGATCGGAGCGACGTTCGTCGACACCGGGCTCATGTACCGCGCCCTGACGCTCGCCGCGGTCGAGCGCGGCGTCGACACCGAGGACGGCGCGCTCCTCGGGGCGCTCGCGGCCGAGTGCCGGATCGAGGTCGAGCGAGCGCGGCCGGACCAGACGGATCGGCTCGAGACGGTGCGGCTCGAGGGGCGCGACGTGACGGCGGAGGTGCGCGAGCCCGGCATCGATCGAGCGGTGAGCGCGGTGAGCCGCCATCCGGAGGTGCGCTCGGCGATGCTCGAGGTACAGCGCGACACGGCGACACGGGGCGACACCGTCATGGTCGGGCGCGACATTGGCAGCGTCGTGCTGCCGGATGCGACGCTCAAGGTCTACATCACTGCCGATGCCCAGGTCCGGGCCGCGCGTCGTGCTGCCGAGATGGGCGCTTCGGAGCGCCTCGCCGACTATCTCGCCGAGATCGAGCGGCGCGACGCTGCCGACTCGGGGCGGGCCGTGGCGCCCCTGCGGCAGGCGGCCGGCGCGCTCGTGCTCGACACCGGCCGGCTCAGCGTGGACGAGTGCGTCGAGGCGATCGTGGCGCGCCTGGCGGAGATCGGCGCATGAAGAGCACGTGGGTCTACCGGCCCGGGGCGTTCGTCGCGTCGCTCATCATGTGGTTTCTCGGCGGGGCGCGGATCGACGGCATCGAGCGCGTCCCTCGTTCCGGCGCCTTCCTCCTCGTCGCGAACCACTGCTCGCAGCTCGACCCGCCGCTCCTCGGCTGGGCGACCGGCTACCAGGTCGACCGGATCGTCCACTTCATGGCGAAGGACGAGATGCGTCGCTGGCCGGTCATCGGCTGGCTCGCCGATCGTGCCGGGGTCTTCTTCGTGCGGCGCGGGGAGCGCGACCGCGCGGCGCAGCGCCTGGCGCTCGACCTGCTCGCCGACGGCCGGCCGGTCGGCGTCTTTCCCGAGGGCACGCGGTCACGCGACGGCCGGATGCGCGCCGCCCGACCGGGTGCCGCCCTGCTCGCGATGCGCTCGGGGGTGCCGATCATCCCGGTCGGGATCGCGGGGACGCATCGGCTCTTCCGCGGGAGGTTTCCGCGCCGCTAGACGGTGTAGTTCAGCATCGGGGAGCCGTTCACCCTCCCGCATCAGCCGACGGGCCGGCTCGACCGCGAGGAGCTCGCGCGTGGGACCGAGCGGATCGAGGCCGAGATCGCGGCGCTCCTGCCGCCGGGCCAGCGGCCGCGCTGAGCGGCGGCGTCAGCTGAGGGACCCTGGGGCGGATCGGACCGGGTGCTCGATCGCACCTAGAATGAAGTCGATGAGCACCGCCGTCCGACCCGACGTTCGTATCGCCGAGCGCGCTGGCTTCTGCTACGGCGTGCGTCTCGCGATCGACAAGGCGCGTCACGCACGATCCGAGGGCAGGGAGGTCACGACGCTCGGCCAGCTCGTGCACAACCCGGGCATCAAGGCCGACCTCTCCGATCGTGGCATCCGCACCGCCGACCTCGCCGACCAGGTCGAGGGGGGAACGCTCGTCATCCGGGCGCACGGCGTTCCGAAGTCCGAGTTCGAGCAGGTGCAGGGCAAGGAGAACCTCGAGGTCATCGACGCCACGTGCACCTGGGTGCTCCAGAGCCAGAAGGCCGCCCGCGAGCTGGCGGAGGACGGCTACACCGTCTGCATCATCGGTCACGAGGACCATCCCGAGGTCAAGGGCGTCCGCTCGTACGCCGGCGAGAAGCATGTCGTCGTGGACGACATGGACCGATCCACCTGGGAGCGCGTGCCGCGCACGAAGAAGATCGGTGTGCTCAGCCAGTCGACGATCCTCCCGAGCAAGCTCGAGGAGTTCGCCGCCTTCTGCCTGCGTCGCGCCCACGACCTGCGGGTCGTGAACACGGTCTGCCCGGTCACGCTGACCCGGCAGGACGACTCGGTCGTGCTTGCGCGCGAGGTGGACGCGATGATCGTCGTCGGCGGCAAGAACAGCTCGAACACGAAGGAGCTGGCCGTGAAGTGCCGCGAGATCCAGCCGGAGACGGTCCACGTCGCCGATGCCGACGAGCTCGCCGCCGAGCACGCCCCCTGGCTCCAGGGCAAGGCCCGCATCGGCATCACCGGGGGGACGTCGACGCCGGAGGTGGACCTCGAGGAGGTTCGCCAGCGCGTCTACGCGCTCACGGCATGATGTTCAACGTCGCCGCATCGGCCTACGACAGCTTCATGGGCCGCTACTCGCGCCTCCTGTCCGCGCAGCTGGCGGACCTCGCCGGCGTGCGTGACGGTCAGCGCGCGATCGACGTCGGATGCGGCCCGGGCGCGCTGACCTCCGAGCTGGTCGCTCGGCTCGGGGCCGACGCCGTGACGGCCGTGGACCCGTCCGAGCCGTTCGTCGCAGCCGCCCGGCAGCGCAACCCCGGCGTCGACGTGCACCGAGCGTCGGCCGAGGAGCTTCCATTCCCGGACGACACGTTCAACGCCGCGTTCGCCCAGCTCGTCGTGCACTTCATGACCGATCCCGTCGCCGGCCTGGCCGAGATGGCCCGTGTCACCCGGCCGGGCGGCGCGGTCGCCGCGTGTGTCTGGGATCACGGAGGCGGCCTGGGGCCGCTCGGCACATTCTGGGCGGCGGCGCGCGATCTCGACTCCGAGGTCGAGGACGAGTCGCGGCTCCCGGGCACGCAAGAGGGCCACCTGGAGGAGCTGTTCGCGGCGGCCGGCCTGCGGGAGATCAGCGGGACGGTCCTGACCGCCGACCTCGAGCACGCCACGTTCGACGAGTGGTGGGAGCCGTTCAAGCTCGGGGTCGGGCCGGCCGGCTCCTTCGTTGCCGGTCTCGATGCGGAGGGCGCGGCGGCGCTGCGCCACGCCTGCCGCCGCCGGTTGCCGGCCGAACCGTTCGTGATCACCGCCCGCGCCTGGGCAGTCAGAGGCAGCGTCTAGGACGGCGCGAAGGCTCCCGGCGGCCGGCGACCGCTGCCGCCGCTCAGGGCGAGCTGGTCGCCGCGAGCTTGCCGATCCAGCGGGCGAGCCGCCGCTGGAGGAGGGCATACGACAGGTGGTGGCGGCCGAGCTCGAAGTTGCGGCGTGCGATCGCCGCCTGCCGCGCGGGGTTCCGTAGCGCCGCTCGCACCTGGCGGACCGTGTCGGGCGTGATGGCTCCGGAGATCTCGATGAAGCGGAAGCCGAGCGGACGGATGTCGGCGTCGTAGACGCTGTATCGGTTCACGACGACCGGCTTGCCGTAGTAGATCGCCTCGACGAGCGCGTTGCCGTAGCCCTCGTACAGCGACGGGTAGGTGATGAGGTCCGCGGCGAGATAGGCGTCGCGCAGCGAGTGCGCCGGCCGGAGCGGTTTGCCCTCGAAGTCGGGCGCGAACCGGTCTGCCGCGTAGGACAGACGGACGCCATGCTGCTCGGCCAGCCGCTCCAGCTCGACGAGGTAGTCGAGCCCCTCGTCGCCCGCCGGGCTCGTGACGAGCAGGACGGCATGCCTGTCGCGGAGCCGCCCGACGAGGTCGATCGCGAGCTCGATGCCCTTGCGTGGCACGACACGCGTCGGCTGGACGACGAGCAGCCCGCGATCGCCCATGCCGAGCTCGGCGCGCAGCTGGCGCCGGACCGCGGGATGCGGGCGCGGCCGGTGCCTCGAGAAGTCGAAGACGTTCGGCATGACCGACGACGCGATGCCTCGCCGGCGGCGCAGCTCCCGCGCCGCGAGGCTGTTGATGCTGACGTGGCGGACGTTCGGCAGGTCGGGCGGGAAGGCGGACTCGAGGATCTCGGGCACGATGCAGCTCGCGAAGCGCTCCCGCTCCCACCAGTAGTCGTGATGGTGGCCGATCGTCGGCAGCTCGCTCTCCTCGACGATTCGGCGCAGGGCGACCGCGAGGGGCAGGTGCATCGGGATCGCCCACGCGTTCTCGATGACGAGGGCCTCGATCCGCTGCGATTCGATCCAGTTCTCGATGACCGGCGTCAGCTGGCCGGCGAGCCGTTCGATCTCGGCGCGCACGGCGTCCGCGTCGCTCTCCGTGTCGAACGCCGCGGCGGTGACGCGGGCAGCCTGCGGATGCGTGAAGTGCATGGCCGGCACGAGACGCGCGTTCGGCCGGAGCGCGTCGACGTCGCCGGCGAGGAGGCGCGCCTCGTGGCCCATCCGCTCGACGGCGATCTCCCACTTCGCCGTCTCGAACGTGACGCCGTCGACCCCGGCGAGGCGTGTCGCGACGAATCCGATGCGCATGGCCAGATCCTATCGGCTCCGGGCATCGGCCGGGCCGACAGCCGCGCTTCCGCGGCTACACTCGTTCGATGCCATCCCTCCCCGTGGTCGCGATCGTCGGTCGCCCGAACGTCGGCAAGAGCACGCTCTTCAACCGGCTCGTCGGCGAGCGCGTGGCGATCATCTCGGACGTCTCGGGCACGACCCGCGATCGCGTTTACGGCACGGGCGAGTGGAACGGGCGGACGTTCACGCTCGTCGACACCGGCGGACTCGAGCTGTACCCGGGCACGCACATCGAGGAGCGGGTCCAGGACCAGGCGCGCGTCGCGGTCGAGGAGTCGGACCTCATCCTCTTCGTGGTCGACGCCCACGCCGGGCTGGCGCCGCTCGACCACGAGGTGGCGGATCGGCTGCGACGCGCCGATGCCCCGGTCATCCTCGTCATCAACAAGGGCGACAACCCGGCGCGCGAGGCCGATGCCGTCGAGTTCTATGCGCTCGGCTTCGACCCGGCGATCACGATCAGCGCGCAGCACGGCCGCAACACTGGCGACCTCGCCGACATGATCGTCGACCGCCTCCCGCCTGCGACCGAGGCCGAGGCGGCGGCATCGGTCCCGCGTGGCGACCTGACCGAGGAGGAGATGGCCGAGCTGGCCGAGACGGAGCTCGGCGCGCCTCGCGTCGCCATCGTTGGCCGGCCGAACACGGGCAAGTCGACGTTCATCAACCGCGTGCTCGGGTCCGAGCGGATGATCGTCTCGGAAATCCCCGGGACGACGCGGGACCCGATCGACACGGCCATCGAGCTCGATGGCCAGCCCCTCGTTCTTGTGGATACCGCCGGGATTCGCCGGCGGGGGGCGATCGAGCGAGGGATCGAGCGCTACAGCGTGCTGCGCAGCATGAAGGCAATCGACTCGGCTGACGTTGCGGTCGTCATGACCGATGCGTCCGAGGGATACACCGCGCAGGACGCGCATGTCGTCGGCTACGTCCTCGAGGCCCACAAGGGCGTCGTCCTCGTGCTGAACAAGTGGGACGCCGTCGAGAAGGACGAGCACACCGCCGACAAGTGGCTGAAGCGCCTGCGGCGCGATGCGCCGTACCTCGCCTGGGCCGACATCGTGTTCGCCTCCGCGCTCACGGGCCAGCGCGTCGAGCGCATCCTCCACGAGGCGCTGCGCGTCGCCGAGGAGCGGTACCGCCGCGTGCCGACTGGCGAGCTGAACCGCCTGATCATGGATGCGGTTCGCGCGCATCCGCCGTCACACGTGCGGAACCGGCTGCCGAAGATCTTCTACGCCACCCAGGTCGGCGTCGCGCCGCCGACGTTCGTCGTCTTCTGCAACGACCCGGCGATCGTGCATTTCAGCTACAAGCGCTACCTCGAGAACCAGATCCGGGCGAAGTACGGCTTCCTCGGAACGCCGATCCGGCTCATCCTCCGGCAGCGTGAGTCGGAGGAGGCGGCACGCAGCGCCGCGCGCCCCCGCCGCCGCAGCGCCGTGCGCCGAAAGCGCTGAGAGACGTCGACCTATACTGCCCCGGCCATGAACGACGAGCCGGCGACCGAGGACGCCGCCCCGCGCGCCGCGCAGCGCCTGGCCGAGGTCGAGGCGATCTCCGGCATCGGCTCGTGGGAGTGGGCGATCGCGTCTGACGCGGTGTACTGGTCCGAGCAGCTGTGCCGCATCTACGGCGTCGACCGGGCACGCTCGCGGACGCTCGGGTACGACGACTACATCGGCCGTGTCCATCCGGACGACCGCGAGGCAGTGACCGCCGTGGTGCAGGGCGCGTTCGAGTCGCGTGCCGCGTTCGAGTTCGATCACCGCATCGTGCTCGACGACGGTGCCGTCCGGGCCGTCCACAGCCGTGGCCACGTGCTCGTCGGCGAGGACGGTTCGGCCGAGCGCATGCTCGGTACGGCCCAGGACGTGACCGACGCGCGCGCCGCCGAGGAGGCCCGGGTTGAGGCCGGCCGGCGCCTTGCGGCCGGCCAGGCGCGCGACGAGGTTTTGGCCCTGCTGGCGCACGACCTGCGATCCCCGCTGGCGGTCGTCGTCGGGTACGTCCAGCTTCTCGCTCGCCACGCGCGCGACGGGCAGCTGGAGGTGGATCGGACGATCTCGTACGTCGCGCGCATCGAGGAGTCGGCCCGGCAGATGACCTCCCTCCTCGACGACCTGCTCGCCGATGCCGATCCCGAGGGCGCCCGTGAGCCGCTCGAGAAGGCGCTCGCCGATGTCGGGGACAGCATTCGACGCGTCGCGGACCATCACCGATCGCTCGGCGGGGGATGCGAGATCGTGGTGGACGCCCCCGAGGAGCCCGTGACGATCGCGATGAACGCCGGCAAGCTCGAGCGCGCGCTGCACAACCTCGTCGCCAACGCGGTCAAGTACAGCCCGGACGGGGGTCGTGTCACCCTCGGCCTGGCAGCCGACGCCGATGGGGCGCGCATCACCGTCTCGGATGAGGGCATCGGCATCCCGCCCGACGACATCCCGCTCATCTTCGAGCGCTTCCATCGCGGCGCGAACGTCGTCCAACGGGCGAGCGGGCTCGGGCTCGGCCTCACGTCGGTCATGCGGGCTGTCGAGGCGCACGGTGGCCGCATCGAGGTCGAAAGCGTCGAGGGCCGGGGCAGCACGTTCACGATCCACCTTCCGGCCGGCGTATGACGGACCAGGTCGGAGTCATCGGCGCCGGGGCGTGGGGCACGACGCTCGCCGTCCTCCTGGCCGATGCGCAGCGCCCGGTGAGCCTCTGGACGCGCTCGCCCGATGTCGCGGAGCGCCTGGCCCACGCTCGCACGAACGAGCGCTACCTGCCGGGGGTCGTCTTCCCGCCGAACCTGCGCGTCGTGACCGACGACGCGTACCTCGCCGAGCCGCATCGCATCTTCGTCGTGGCGGTGCCCTCGTCGCACGTGCGTGAGACGCTGCGCCACGTCGCCGACCGGCTGAGCGCGGGGGCGCCCGTGCTGACCGTCGTCAAGGGCATCGAGGAGGGCACGCACCTGCGGATGAGCGAGGTCATCGCGCAGGAGCTGCCGGGTCGTGCCGTCGCGGCGCTCTCCGGCCCGAACCTCGCGCGCGAGATCGCGGCCGGCAAGCCGGGCGGGTCGGTCGTGGCGTCGGAGGATGCCGACCTGGCATCCGAGCTGGCATCGGTCCTGAGCTCCGATCGCTTTCGCGTGTACACGAATCCCGACATCGTCGGCGTCGAGCTGGCCGGGGCGTTGAAGAACGTTGTCGCGCTGGCCGCGGGCATGGTCGACGGGCTCGGGTTCGGGGACTCGGCAAAGGCCGCCATCATCACGCGCGGGCTGGCCGAGATGACCCGCCTTGGCGTCGCGGCCGGCGCGCATCCATTGACCTTCGCCGGCCTGGCGGGCGTTGGCGACCTCATCGCGACGTGCATGTCGCCCCTCTCGCGCAACCGGCGCGCCGGCGAGCTCATCGCGTCGGGCGTCCCGTGGCCCGAGGCGGGGGAGCGGCTGACCGGTGTGGCCGAGGGCGTTGCGACGGTCACCGGCGCGCTCGAGCTCGCGGCCGCCCACGGCGTCGAGATGCCGATCGTGGAGCAGGTGCGCGCCGTCGTCTTCGACCAGCGTCCGCCGATGGTCGCGGTGGCGGAGCTCATGCACCGCACCCCGAAGGACGAGCTCGGTGACATGCCGGACGCCTGAGGGACGGCCGCTATACTGACGCCGTCGGTCGGGGCGTGGCGCAGTCTGGCAGCGCACTTGGCTGGGGGCCAAGGGGTCGGAGGTTCGAATCCTCTCGCCCCGACCAATTTGAACGCTCGCATACACTGTCGCCATGCGACTCGGCCGTGCACGCGGATGCGGCGACCTCCTCATGTTCGACCACGTCCGACGCAGCCTCGGTCTGGGGCAGCCGCGCCTCGAGGGGGAGGCGACGATTGCCGTCTCCGACATCGTCGGGACCGTCGGCCGCAGCGCGGATTTCGACGGGTGCTTCCGCCCGCGCGAGCGCGCGCTGGCGCACCGCATCGACCAGGTCGCCTTGAACGACAAGGCGCTGGACGAGACGATCGACGTCTATCGAGTGGACCGCGCGTACTTCGTGCTCGACGGGCACAAGCGCGTGAGCATCGCGAAGGCCCAGGGGCGAGAGTTTGTCGACGCCCGGATAAGCCACGCGCCCACGCCCTATCGCTTCGATCCCGACGTGGATCCGGTGGCCATCGAACGCACCGCCGCCGAGCAACGCTTCCGCACGGAGACCGGCCTGCTGGAAGCCGCGCCGGCGGTCCGCTTCGTCGCATCGCGACTGGAGGGCTACGCTGAGCTGCGCCAGTCCCTCACCGCCTACGCCTATGACCTGAGCCAGCGGCTGGGGCGCCTCCTGCCGCGCGAGGAGGCATCGGCGCTCTGGTACGAATGTGTGTACCGGCCGACCATCGCCGCGGCCGAGGAGAACCGGCTCGACTCGCTCATCGGATGCTTGACGGAGGCCGACCTCTTTCTCTCGATCCATAGGCAGAGCCGCGAGCTGTGGGGGACGGAGTCGCAGCCCGCCGTCGACGAGGTCGAGCGCCTGGTCGGCAAGATCATCGAGCGTGGACCTGCCGACCAGTCGGTCATCGAGCGTGTGGTCGCGCGGGCTCGACACCGACCGCCGCCGTCCGTCCTCGCGGACTGGCCCGGCTCGAACGCCTAGACCTATCGATCAGTCGCGCGCTGCGGTGGCGGATGCGCTGCCGTCGAGCGGACCGAGGACGAAGAGGGGGATGACGCGCTTCGTGCGCCGCTGGTAGTACGCGTACGTTGGGAACTCGGACTGAACGAGGGCCCACAGCCGCTCGCGATCCTCCGGGCCGACCTCGGTCGCGCGCAGCGCATGCTCCTCGCCGCCGATCGTGACCGTGGCCCGTGGGTCGGCGCGCAGGTTCTCCGCCCAGTACGGATCTCGGACGTCGCCCCCGCGCGATCCGACGACGACGAGGCGGTCCCCATCGGCAAAGGCGTACAGTCGGACGGTTCGCGGCGTGCCCGTCCTGCGCCCGGTGGTCGTGAGGAGGACGTCCATTCCTCTAGCGTAACGCGAGCCGGATGAGCGGGTGCACGGCGAGTCTGGAGGACGTGGAGATGACGTCAGCATCCGGAAGCGGGACGAGGGACGACCCCTGGCGCCTCACGACGGCGCCGGGAACGAGCGAGTACACGATGTATCGAGATGACGGTGCCGATCCGCCACAGCTCGTCTGCCAGGTCGGTTCGACGAAGCTCGCCTACCACGCCGCCGCGGTCGACGACCTCGTTGCCTGGCTCAGGGCGCAGGGTGATTGGGTGCCGCTTGGCGCGGCAGACGAGCAGAAGCCGGCGGCCGAGGGCAGCATCGAGGAGTGGGGTCGTTCCGCGTCGAACCCGGTCGGCGGCTGGTATGGCCTGCGCAAGGGCTATCGCGGTCGGTTCGGCATGTACCTGCCACCGTTGCTCGAGGTGCTTGGCCTGGCGGAGCTGGAGCACAATCCGCGCAATAACCGCATCCGCGCGCGGTAGACGTGCCGAGGCGGCTGGCGGACGTCCATGGTGGACGCCGGCAGCCGCCTCAGTCGTGCAAGGGAGCCGAGTGCGTTACTCGGCGGCCTTGATGTTCGATGCGCGCGGACCGCGCGGGTTGGACTCGACGTCGAATGTCACGCTCTCGCCGCCGACGAGTCGATCGAAGTCGATCGACTCACTGAGCCCGTCGCGGTGGAAGAAATAGTCCTTGCCATCCTCGCCGGTGATGAAGCCGAAGCCGCGATCGGCCACGATCTTCTTGATGCTGCCATTGGCCATGAGGGCCTCCTAACTGTAGAAGCGCAAGAGTACTCGGTCTTGGCATGTAGCATCGGCGCCGATGACCTTGCCCGGGACGCCACCGTTCTCGCTGCGCGCGCGGCTCCTCTCGCCGCTCGGCGGCGGCGGCGTGCTCGACGAGCCCGACGGCATCGTCGAGGTCGATGCGCGTGGACGGATCGGCCGGGCCGGAGCATGGCCCGTCGCCGAGGCGCCGGCATCGGTCGTCGACCTGCGTCCGCTCGTGCTCATGCCGGGCATGGTCGACCTGCACGCGCACCTCCCGCAGCTGCCGAACGCCGGACTCGGGAGCGGCCTCGACCTGCTGACCTGGCTGGACCGGTACATCTTCCCGCTCGAGCGCGCCTATGACCGATCGGTCGCGGAGCGGCAGGCGCCAGCCGCGTGGCGGGCCTTCGCCGCTGCCGGCACGACGACGGTCGTCGCCTACGCGGCCATCTGGCCCGACTCGACCGATGCGGCGTTCGAGGCCGCGGCCGCGCACGGGATCCGAGCCGTCATCGGCAAGGTGATGATGGACCGCGGCACGTACGACACCGCGATCGACCCGCGCGAGATCCTCGAGACGAGCCTGCGCCAGTCGGACGAGCTCGCGTCGCGCTGGCACGGGCACGACGACGGGCGCCTTCGGTACGCCTTCACGCCGCGGTTCGCGGTGAGCTGCACCGCCGAGATGCTGCGCGACTCAGCCGCGCTCGCGCGGCGGCACGGGGCGCACTGGCAGACGCACCTCTCCGAGGACCCCGGCGAGATCAGCGAGGTCGGGCGCCTCTTCCCGGGCGCACGGGACTACCTCGACGTCTACGAGCGCGCCGAGGCGCTCGGTCCGCGCGCGCTCCTGGCGCACGCCATCCACCTCTCCGATGAGGAGGTCGCGCGGCTCGTGCAAAGCGGTTCGAGCGTCGCGCACTGCCCGGCCTCGAACCTGTTCCTGTCGAGCGGCCTGATGCCGCTCGGGGCGTACCGCGCCGCGGGGATGCGGGTCGGCCTCGGGAGCGACGTCGCCGCCGGGCCCGAGATCTCGATGTTCAGCGTCATGCGAGCCGGTGCCGTGACCCAGCGTTTCCTCGAGCTCGCCGGCCGGGCCGACTCGTCGGCCGCCCTGCGCCCGCTCGACTGGCTGCGGATCGGGACGCTCGACGGTGCGGAAGCGCTCGGCCTCGAGGCCGAGATCGGCTCGCTCGAGGCGGGGAAGCAGGCCGACCTCATCGCCGTCGACCCGCGCTACACGACGCCGCTGCCCGACGACGAGCCACCGGCTGCGGCCGACGACCTGATGGGTCGCCTCATCTTCCGGCCGCACTCGAACATGGTCCGCTCGGCATGGGTGCGCGGCCGCCTGCTCGGCGGCCCGCCGGGGCTGGACGGCATCGGCTAGGCTACGGCCATGGATCGCATCGTCCAGCTCCTGATCAACGCGGCGGCGCTCTACGTCGCCGTGCTCATCGTGCCGGACCTCGACTTCTCGTTCGAGCCCGAGGGGGCATGGCTGAAGTTCCTGCTCGTGGCCTTCATCTTCGGCCTCGCCAACACGTTCCTCCGACCGATCCTGCGCATCCTCACCCTGCCGATCACGATCATGACGCTCGGCCTCTTCCTGCTCGTCATCAACGCGCTCATGCTGCTCCTGACGGGCGCCATCTCGAACGAGCTCGACCTCGGCCTGACGGTCGACGGCTTCCTCGCCGCGCTCCTTGGCTCGATCGTCATCAGCCTCGTCGGATTCGTGCTCTCGATGGTCATCGGCACCGGACGGATGGCCGGGCGCGTCCTCTGACCGGCGCCTCGACGCCGATGCCCCGCTCCTGGTGGCCGGCCAGCCTGATCTTCGGACTCTCGCTCGCGGTTCTCGTGAGCCTCGTCGGGCCGCTGCTGCTCTTCAACCCGCTCTTCACCTCCGCGCTCCAGGCCAAACACGAGGTCGCGGCGGCCTTCGGCACGACCCGGTCCGAGGTCGACCGTGTGACGGCCGAGATCCTCGTCGACCTCTACGCCGACGGCTCGTTCGACGCCGCCTTCGAGGGTGAGGAGCCGCTCCTCGACGAGCGCGAGCGCTCGCACATGCACGACGTGGCCGTCCTCGTTCGACTCCTCGCCGTCGTCGCTGTCGTGGCCGCCGTGCTCGCCGCGGTCTCGGGCGCGTGGCTGCGTGGGGAGCGCTCGCGCCTCGGCTGGCTCATGCTCCTCGCCGCGGGCGGCATCGGCGTCGTGGCGGTCGTGCTGGCGCTCCTCTTCGCGGTCGCCTTCGAGCCGACGTTCCTCGCTTTCCACCGGGTTTTCTTTCCGCCCGGCACGTACCTGTTCGAGCCGGGCTCGGAGCTGATCACGCTCTTTCCGCAGGAGTTCTGGTTCGACGCGGCGCTCGTCGCGGGCGGAGCGATCGTCCTCTCCGCGCTCCTCGTCGGCCTCGTTGGCCTGCGGCTCCGCCGTTCCCCGCCGGCGACGCCGGCTCGGGCCTGATCTAGACTCGCCGCATGGGCCCCGGTTGGCGGGTCGGCCGGTTGGCCGGCATCGAGCTCGCGATTCACCCCAGCTGGCTGGTCATCGCCTTTCTCGTCACGTACTCGCTGGCGGTGGCCCAGTTCCCGCGCGACTTCCCCGACTGGACCGCGGGGCAGTACTGGATCGTGGCGGGCGCGACGGCGGTGCTCTTCTTCGCCTCGGTCCTCGCCCACGAGTTGTCGCACGCGCTCGTGGCCCAGCGTTTCGGCCTGAAGGTCGAGGGGATCACGCTCTTCATCTTCGGCGGGGCGACGAGCATCGACTCGGACTCGCGCACGCCGCGAGAGGAGGCGCTCATCGCCCTCGCCGGCCCGGCGACGAGCCTGGTGCTCGGCCTCGCCTTCCTGGCCGCCGGCCTCGCCATCACCCAGCCACAGGTCGGCGCGCTTGTCCGCTGGCTCGGGGTCATCAACATCGCGCTCGGGGCGTTCAACCTCATCCCCGCATTTCCGATGGACGGTGGCCGGGTCCTCCGTGCCATCCTCTGGCGGCTGCGCGGGGACCGGCTCGTCGCGACCCGCAACGCGGCCCTCGTCGGGCGGATCTTGGCCTACCTGCTCATCGCCCTCGGCGTCTTCATCGCGCTGCGCCCGGGCGGGCTCTTCAGCGGGCTGTGGCTTGCGCTCATCGGCTGGTTCCTCTCGAACGCCGCCGAGGCGACGATGGCCCAGGCCGGGGTCGAGCGCAGCCTGCGCGGGGTCCGCGTCCGCGATGCGATGGACGTCAGCCCGCCAGCGGTCTCGCCGAACGAGTCGGTCGCCGACCTCGTGAACGAGCGCATGCTGCGTGGCGAGGATCGCTCCTTCCTCGTGCGGCACGACGACGGCGGCCTCGCCGGGATCGTCACCCTGAGCGACGTGCGGGGGCTGCCGCGCGAGGACTGGCCGGGAGCGCGCGTGACCGACATCATGACCCGCTACGCCGACGTGGCGACGATCGGCCCCGACGAGCCACTGGCCGATGCCCTGCGCCTCATCCAGGAACGCGAGGTGGGACAGCTGCCGGTCCTGGCCGGGACGGACCGCGTGCCGGTCGGCATGGTCACGCGGCGCGGCATCCTGCGCCTCATCGAGGCCCGCATGAAGCTCGGGCTGTGATCGCGCGATGCTGAGCCTGGACGAGGCCCTCGAACGCCTGCTCGCCGGGGTCGGCAGCACGGCGGCCGAGGCCGTCTCCCTGGCCGATGCGGTCGGGCGCGCCCCGCTGGAACGTCGCCTCGTGGCGGCCTCGGACGTGCCGCCGTTCACGAACTCGGCGATGGACGGCTTCGCGCTCCTCGCCGCCGACGGCGGGGACACGCGGCGCATCGCCGGTGAGGCGCGTGCCGGAGGGCCGGCGGCGCCACGCGTCGGGCCCGGCCTCGCGGTGCGGATCATGACCGGCGCCCCGATGCCGGAGGGCGCCGACGCGGTCGTGCCGCTCGAGGAGGCGCGCGAGGAGGGGCCGACGCTGCACGTCGACCGCGCGCCGCAGCCCGGCGCCCATGTCCGCGCCGCCGGGCACGACGTCGCCGCGGGCGCGACGGTCGTCCTCGCCGACGCGCCGCTGGGTTCGGCGAGCATCGGCCTGCTCGCGGCCATGGGACTCGGCTCGATCGCCGTCCACCGACGCCCCATCGTCGCGATCCTGTCGACGGGCGACGAGCTGCAGCCGGCCGGTCAGCCCCTCGCCGCGGGCCAGGTGCACGACGCGAACGGGCCCGCCCTGGCGGCCGCCGTGTTGGAAGCGGGCGGCGAGCCGCTCCTCCTCGAGCCAGCGCCGGACGACGCGGCCCTCGTCGAGGATCGGCTGCGCGAGGGCATCGGCCGCGCCGACGTGCTCATCGCGTCGGGCGGGGTGAGCGTCGGCAGCCATGACCACGTCCGCTCCGCGATCGAGCGGATCGGCTCGCTCGAGTTCTGGCGCATCGCGGTCCAGCCCGGCAAGCCGCTCGCCTTCGGGCGGATCGGCGAGCGACCCGTCGTCGGCCTGCCGGGAAACCCGGTGAGCGCCCTCGTCACGTTCGAGCTCTTCGTGCGACCGATGCTGCGGCGCATGCTCGAGCTGCCCGGTGATGGCCGGCCGCGGCTGCGCGTTCGCGCGGCAGCGGACCTCGCCAAGGACCCGGAGCGGCGCGCGTTCCTGCGCGTTCGCGTCGAGCGCGACGGGGACGGGTACCACGCCGTGTCGGCGGGTGGGCAGGCCTCTTCGCAGCTCCTGCCGCTCGCCTCGGCGAACGCGCTCCTCGTCGTGCCCGAGGGCGTGGATCGCGCCGAGGCGGGCTCGACGTACGAGGCGATCCTGCTGGGACCGGTCGCATGACCCATCTCGACGCCGAGGGCGCGCCGCGCATGGTCGACGTCGGTGACAAACTGGTGACCGCGCGCCGCGCCCTGGCCGCTGCGACCGTCCGGATGCGTC
>CAZKFP010000033.1:0-3314 GCA_964552085.1 uncultured Steroidobacteraceae bacterium | reverse complement strand
GTCGCCCGGGGCGTAGTCGGCCGGCAGGTGGTAGATCGTGTCGAGCAGCGAGATCGGCCAGTCGCCGTAGCCGTGCCGGGGCGTCAGCACGTCGGTGTACGCGCACGCCGGCGGCCCGTCGGCCGGTGGTGGTGCGGTTGGTGTGGGCGTCGCCCGGGGCGTGGGAAGCGGCGTCGGTGATGGCGTCGGGGTCGGCGAGTCGGTCGGGCTGGGCGTGCTCGTCGGCGTCGCCCGTGGCGTCGGTCGCGAGGTCGGCGTCGGCGTGGGACTCGCGGTCGGCGACGTCACAGGCTGCGCGGGCGAGGGTGGAGCCCCGCCGACGAGGTCGGCGCGGAACGATGCCAGAACGATGCTCAGGAGCAAAGTCACGGACACGGCCAAGAGCACGGTGGCGCTCGGTGCGACGAGGCCGGAGCGGCGCTGGGTGGAGGACGGTCGACGAAGTGCCATGCGGTGATCGTCGGGGGTCGATCCGCCCGTGACCATGGGTGTTCGACGCGGTCCGAGGCGGGACAAACGGCCGTCTTCGCTCGGCCGTCTCGCCTACGCGTCCCGCAGGGCGTACATTTGGCGCATGACGAGCCAGAAGATCACGAAGACGGACGAGGAGTGGCGCGCCGAGCTCACGCCCGAGCAGTACCGCATCCTGCGCGAGAAGGGCACGGAGCCGGCGTTCACGGGAACGTACTGGGACGAGCACGGGTCCGGCGTCTATCGGTGCGCGGGCTGCGGCAACGAGCTGTTCGACGCCGATACGAAGTTCGAGTCGGGTTCCGGCTGGCCGTCCTTCTTCCAGCCGAGGGAGCCCGAGGCCGTCGAGACCGAGACGGACCGATCGTTCTTCATGAGCCACACCGAGGTGCATTGCGCACGATGCGGCGGCCACCTCGGGCACATCTTCGACGACGCGCGCGACCAGCCGACGGGGCTGCGCTACTGCATCAACTCGGCGGCGTTGACGCTCGACCCGAAGGACGTCGAGCCGGTCGAGCAGGTCTAGCGGCCGTCGGCCACCGCCCGCATCACCTTGGCGGCGGCGCGACAGTCGTCGGCGCCCAGGCCGAGATGGGTCACGGCACGCACGGTGCGCGGGCCGAACGCGTTGAGCAGGACCCCGCGCTCCCGGCAGCGCTCGACGAATGCCGCGGCGTCGGGAACCCCGGTGCGCTCGACGAGCGCGAAGACGACGATGTTCGTCTGGACGGTGGATTGGTCGAGCTCGACGTCGTCGCCGCGGAGGAGCTCATCGGCCAGGAGCCGTGCGTTGGCATGGTCCTCCGCCAGTCGTTCGAGGTGGTGGTCGAGCGCATAGGTGCCGGCGGCGGCGAGGATGCCGGCCTGGCGCATCGCGCCGCCCGCCATGCGACGGTACCGATGCGCGCGTTCGACGAGCGCCGCCGACCCTGCGAGCAGTGAGCCGGCTGGCGCGCCGAGCCCCTTGCTGAGCGAGACGGCCACGAGGTCGAAGCCGGCCGCCAGCTCCGACGGTGGCCGGCCGGCGGCGGTCGCCGCGTTGAAGAGCCGCGCGCCGTCGAGGTACGTCGCGAGGCCGTGCTCACGCGCGGCCGCCAGGGCCGCGCGGAGCGGCTCGGCGGGGAAGACGATGCCACCGGCGCGGTTGTGGGTGTTCTCGGCCACGAGCAGCGTCGTGGGCGGGTGGACGATGTGGCCGGCGGGCTTGACGGCGGCCCGCATGTCATCGGCGTCGTAGATCCCGCCAGCCCCGATCTCCGTGAACTGGACGCCGGCGTTCGCCGCGCCGGCCCCGGTCTCGTGCAGGACGAGATGCGACTGCACCGGCACGAGGACGTCGTCGCCCGGATGGGTGAGCGTGCGGAGGGCGACCTGGTTCGCCATCGTGCCGCTGGGCAGGAAGAGCGCCGCCTCCGTGCCGAGCAGCTCCGCCACCCGTGCCTGGAGCCGGTTGACCGATGGGTCCTCGCCGTACTGGTCGTCGCCGACCTCGGCCTCGGCGATGGCGCGGCGCATCGCGTCCGTCGGGAGCGTGACGGTGTCGGAGCGCAGGTCGATCCGATCGGGCATCTCGTACATGATCCCAGCGGTCGGTCAGAGAGAGCAAGCGGAGTGCCGAACCGGTCCCGTACGATGAGGGCGTGCAACCGTACGCGTACTGGGATTCATGGACGACGAGACGGCTGAGCCGCTGACGATCCCGACGCGCCGGCAGGCCGCGGTGGCGGGCCTTGCCTCGGGCGCCGCGGCACTCGGCGGCGCCGAGCTGCTGGCGGGGCTGCTGCCCGGCGCCGCGAGCCCGGTCATTGCGATCGGCGACCTCGTCATTGCCCTGCAGCCGCCGGGCGCCAAGCAGTTCGTCGTCGACCTGTTCGGCGAGGCCGACAAGCTGCTGCTCAACGTCGTGATCGTGGGCGTCGCGCTCGCCGCTGCCGCCGCCGGTGGGATCGTGGCGCGGAGGCGGCCGAACGCCGCGAGGGCCGGCATCGCCGCCTTCGGGCTGCTCGCACTCGCGGCCGGGCTGCGCGACCCGCTCTCGGAGCCGCTCACGACGCTTGCCGTCGTGCTCGTCGCGGCGCTGATCGCCGCGCTCGCCCTGCCCTGGCTGCTGCGCCTCGCAGCCGAGCGCGGCCGGCCCGCAACGGCCGAGATGCCCGCGTGGGGGCGGCGTCGCTTCCTGGGAACGTCGATCGCCATCGTCGGCGTGGCCGCCACCAGCGGCCTCGTCGGCCGCACGCTGCTCGTGCGTGGACGTGCCGGCGCCGTGCCACAGGTCGGCTCGGTACCCGGACCGCAGTCCTCGGCGTCGGAGCTGCCGGCAGGCGCGTCGCTCGACGTCGCCGGCGTCAGCCCGATCGTGACGCCGAACCGTGACTTCTATCGGATCGACACCGCGCTGCTCGTCCCTCGCCCGCGGCTCGAGACGTGGCGCCTGCGGGTGAGCGGCCTCGTCGATCGGCCCTTCGAGCTCACGTACGACGAGCTCGTCGCGATGCCGCTGCACGAGCAGTACGTCACGATCGCCTGCGTCAGCAACGAGGTCGGCGGCGGGCTCGTCGGCAACGCCCTGTGGCGCGGCGTCCGGCTGAAGGAGCTGCTCGAGCGGGCCGGCGTGCAGCCGGAGGCGACGCAGGTCGTCGGCCGATCCGTGGACGGGTTCACGGTCGGCTTCCCGACGGCCCACGCGCTCGCCGACGACCGCGAGCCGCTCGTCGCCGTGGCGATGAACGGCGAGCCGCTCCCGGCCGATCACGGCTTCCCGGCGCGCCTCATCGTGCCGGGCCTGTTCGGGTACGTGAGCGCCACGAAGTGGCTGAGCGAGATCGAGATGACCACATGGG
>CAZKFP010000032.1:0-2807 GCA_964552085.1 uncultured Steroidobacteraceae bacterium | reverse complement strand
ACCGCACCGCGCCTGGGCCAGGAGCCGTTCTCGGCGTTCCTCGCGCGGAAATCTCGAGAAGGCCTCGCCCGGATTGAGCTTGTACCGCTGGCAGAAGCAGGTCGCCGACGATCCACGGTCGCCGAATGCGGCGAGCAGGTCCTGACGGGATGCCGCGTTGGCGGGGAGGACCCGGACGCCGTCGATCACGAGGGCTCCGCAGCTGCGTTCGCCGGGTCCCATCGGCCGGCCCAGCGCAGGGCTCGCAGGGCGCGGAGGGTGATCCATCGGCTGGGCTGGCCCGCGGTCACGCCGAAGTCGACCAGCAGCTGGTCGTGGTACGCGTGGTCGAGTGGCCAACGGCCGTCGGCGTCCCGTTTCGACTCGAGGATGTCGAGCGCCTCGGTCATCCGCTCGTCCGGCTCGGCCCGTGCGCTCCGCAGGTAGTCGAGGACGCGCGCGACGTCGTAGAACCACGCGTTCGGGAAGCCGATGTAGAGCCACCGCTTCTGTGGGATCTCGCCGTCGGACAGCCGGCGCAGGAGGCGTCGCTCGAGCAGGTACTCCTCGCCGCGGACGCGGGCCGTCGCGACGTCGCCATTCGCCCCCGTGGAGCGCTCGAACTCCAGCAGGCCCTCGAGGACGTTCAGGGTCGAGTCGAACGATCCGCGCGTCGAGCCGTTCTCCTGCTCGCAGTTCCAGCCGCCGTCCGCCATCTGCTCGGTCAGGAGCCGGTCGACGATCCCGCGCACGTCCTGGCCGAAGTACGCACCGATGGCGACCGTCCGCCCGTTGATGCAGGGCTCGACCTCGCCGTCCCAGAATCGGAAGCTCGGGTCGTAGTCCCAGCGCGCCGCCTCGTGGACCGGAGCGATCGCCCGCTGCACCGCCTCGTCGGCGGGGTCCGGACCGAACAGGTAGAGCATGTGCAGCGTGTCCGATGTGCCGATCCAGCGGGGAAAGAACGTGCCGCCGCTCCATCGCCCGTCCGGGTCCTGGGCTGCGAGCAGCTGAGCGCCCCAGCCTTCGCGCGCGACGCGCGCGCGCTCGGCGGCAACTTCGTCGGCCATGGCGTCGGTCAGATCGCGCATCACCTGCCAGCGGATGGCGGGGTCGGAGTCGAGCAGCCAATCGGTGACGTTCATCGCTCTTCCTCAACCGGCCGATGCACGGCTGGGAACCTCCTGGAGCAGCCAGGAGTTTCCGTCCGGATCGGCGAAGCTGGCGTACGAGCCGTAGTCGCCCCGCTCCGGCTGCGGTCCCGGTGTCTGTCCGGCATCCGACCAGTGGAAGATGTCACTGACCTCGATCCCGCGGTCCTTCAATTCGGCACGCGCCGCCTCGATGTCTGCAACGACGAGATACGTGTTGACGTACGAGCCCGGCTCGGACTGCGGCATCCCGATGCCGAACGTGATCGAGCAGCCCGAGCCGGCCGGCGTGAACTGGACGACACGGAACCCCGGCGCCGGTTCCGTGTCGACGTCGAGGTGCCAGCCGGCCTGCTCGTAGAAGGACTTCGCCCGGTCGACGTCCGTGACGGGCAGCGTGATGGCTTCGATTCGGTAATCCAACGGTGTGGCCTCTCCTGCATCGCGAGTCGATGGCCGTATCGTGGGCCACGTACCTGACAGGCTGTGGCAGGAATCTGGACTGGCGCGCCGGGCTCGACGTCGAAGCTAGCGGCCACGCTCCGAGGTGGCGTAGACCCTGAGCTCGGCGCCCGATGAGAACGCCTGCCTATCCACGAGTCGCAGCGACAGCGGCGCGTCGAGCTCGGGCCAGAACGGCAGGCCCGCCCCCAGCACGACGGGATGGACGACGAGCTGGTACTCGTCCACGAGCCCGCGGCGCACGAACTGGCTGGCAAGGTCCGGCCCGCCCACGTCGAGGTCGCCGTCGAACTCCTGCCGCAGGTCCTGGAGGATCGCCCCGACGTCGCCGCGCACGAGGCGGGCGTTGTGCTCGACGTGCTCGAGGCTCGTCGAGAAGACGATCTTCGGCATCGGCTTCCAGATGCGAGAGAACTCGCGCTCCGTATTGGTCGCCGATGGATCGTCTTCCACGGTCGGCCAGTAGTCCGCCATGAGCTCATACATCCGGCGGCCGTAGAGCGATGCTTCCACCGCGCGCGTCTGGTCGTTGAACCATGAGTGAATCTCGTCGTCGACGGCCGCCCACTCGAGACCGCGGTCCCGAGTGGCGGCGAACCCGTCGAGCGAGACGTTCAGGCTGTAGATGAGCTTGCCCATGCCGTCAGCCGCCCGCGTCGGTCATGCCTGCGGGACCGCATTCTCGACGAGGATCGCGTCGATCTGGCCGACCGCTTGCTTCAGCCCTTCCTCCATGCCCATGGCGAGGACCTGCTCCATCGCCTCGGTGCTCGGGAAGGTGCTGTGGATCGACATCCGGGTGCGCCCCTCGCCGATCTCCTCGATCGTCACGCGCCCCTCGCTCACGGGAAAGGCGTCGTTCGGCGTGCCATCGTCGTTCGCGAAGCCGTCGCGGAACACGAGCCGATGCGGGGGATCGGTCTCGAGGACCTCCCAGTAGCCCTTCGGCTGATCGCCCTCCGGCCCCGTCATGTGGTACTCGACGCGGCTTCCCGGTGCCAGGTCGTGCTTTGTGAAGGTGGCGGGGTAGGTGGGCGGACCCCACCAGCGCTCGAGCTGGCGTGGATCGGCCCAGAGCTGCCAGACCCGCTCGGCCGATGCGTCGAACTCGGCGGTCAGGGTCATCGTGCGGGCCTGCGGGTCCTTCTGAACGGCGGTGACGGTCATCCGTGGATCTCCTCGTGGGTCTCGGCGATCAGGTGGGTCATGCGGTCG
>CAZKFP010000031.1:0-5422 GCA_964552085.1 uncultured Steroidobacteraceae bacterium | reverse complement strand
GCACGGAAATGTCCCGAAGGAACAGGCGCCCGACTCCGGTGACCGAAGCCACCGTTGCCGTCCGCTTCATGTGGCCGAAGCCACCGAACCCGGTGCCGGAACTCATGATCGAAATCTTGTGATCCGGTGTCGCTTGCCCCTTCGGGACGACCACAGTATCGGCTGGCCGCACGACACCGCGCAAGACCACTTATCCCCGAATCTGCGACGCGCTCACCGATCTATCCACAGGCCGTCCACGATTCGGCGCAATGCTTGGCGAGGCAAACCATTGCGGTTGACAGAATGGTTATGACCCGAATAATCACTCCGGTGACGACGAACGCCACCGGCCGGCGCCAGGCCGACGAGATCGTCGAGGCGCTCGCCCCGCTCCTCGCCCAGCAGCGCGAGCGTTGGGCGTCGCGCTGCCAGGAGCACGGCCTCTCGATCATCGGCTTCCATGTTCTCGCGCTGCTCGAGATGCATGGCGGCATCGCGATGAGCCGTCTCGCGGAGGAGCTCGACGTCGCGCTGCCGAACGCGACCGGCATCGTGGGTCGCATGGCGGACCGCGGCCTCGTCGAGCGCACCCACGACGAGGCCGACCGTCGAGTCGTCCGGGTCAGCCTGACCGATGCCGGCAGTCGGCTCATCGACGAGATGGAGGCCGGCCGCCGCGATCGGATGAAGCGGCTCGTGCGCACGCTCGACGAGCGCCAGCAGCGGCGCCTGCTCCACGCCGTGCACGACCTTCGGGCCGCGGCCGACCGCCTGGGCACGCCGGGGAAGGATCCCGGGTGACGCGAGGGGCCGTCGAGGCCACGCCGATCGACCACGCACCGGTCGAGATCGACCATCGGGCCAGGATGGAGATCCTCGCCGCCATCCTCCTGACGATCTTCCTCTCCGCGCTCGACCAGACGGTCGTCGGGACCGCGCTGCCGCGGATCGTCACCGACCTGTCCGGCAACGAGCTCTACGTCTGGGTCGTGACGATCTACCTGCTGGCCGCCACCGTCACCGGGCCGATCTACGGCAAGCTGAGCGACCAGTTCGGCCGTCGGCCGATGATGATGATCGGCGTCAGCGTCTTCCTCGTCGGCTCCCTGCTCTGCGGGCTCTCGCAGGAGATGTGGCAGCTCATCGTCTTCCGCGGGATCCAGGGCCTCGGCGCCGGGGCGATCTTCCCGATTGCGCTCGCCGTCATCGGCGACCTCTTCAGCCCGCGCGAGCGCGGCAAGTACCAGGGGCTCTTCGGCGGCGTCTTCGCCCTCGCCTCGATTCTCGGCCCGGCGCTCGGCGGGTTCCTCACCGACACCGTCAGCTGGCAGCTCGTCTTCCTCATCAACCTGCCGCTCGGGCTCGCGGCGCTCGTCGTCCTCTGGCGCCTCCTCCCGCCGGTCCGGCATCCGGAAGCCGTCCGCCAGGTCGACTATCTCGGCGCCGCGGTCTTCGCGGCCGCGATCGTGCCGTTCCTCGTTGGCCTGACGAACGCGCAGTCCGGCGACTGGACCGATCCGCAGGTCGGCGGCTTCATCCTCGCCGGCCTCGGCCTCGGGGCGGTCTTCGTCTGGGTCGAGTCGCGCGCGCTCCAGCCGATCCTGCCGCTCGAGCTCTTCCGCAACCGCACCGTGGCCGCCTCGATCGCTGCGACGTTCCTCATCACCTTCGGCTTCTTCGGCGGCGTCATCTTCATCCCGCGCTGGTTCCAGTTCGTGCTCGGCTCGTCGGCGACCGAGTCCGGCTACCAGATGCTGCCGCTCATGCTCGGCGTCATGTCGAGCTCGATCGTCTCGGGACAGATCGTGGCGCGCACCGGGCGCTACAAGTGGATGGCCGTCGGGGCGATGGCCACCGCGGCGCTCGGCCTCTACCTGATGACGAGCCTTCGGGCCGACACGCCGGTGACGATGGTCTGGCTCTGGATGGCGGTCGCGGGCCTCGGCATCGGTCCCTCCTTCTCGATCTTCACGATCGTCGTCCAGAACGCGGTCAGCGCGAGCATGCTCGGCACGGTCTCGAGCGCGCTCACCTTCTTCCGGCAGGTCGGCGGATCGGTCGGGCTGGCGGTCGCCGGGGCGATCTTCGGTAGCTCGCTGAGCGCGGAGCTGCCGCGCCAGCTGATCGCGGAAGGCGTGCCGGCGCCTTTCGCCAACTCGTTCGCCGCGGGCGGCGCGTCGGTCGACGGCGAGCTGACCGGCGTCGGCATCGACCTCGGCGAGCGGATCCTGGCGCGGGTCCCGGAGGCCATGCGGCCGGCCGTCGAGCCGTTCGTCGGCCAGATCGTCGACGCCATCCACCAGGCCTTCTCGATCGCCATCGCGAATGCCCTGTGGCTCGGCCTGGTGGGGGCACTGGGCGCCACGGTCATCGTCGCGCTCCTGGTGCCCGAGCTCCCGCTGCGACGAACGACCGCGGCGGGGACGACCCGTGGAGCGGGCACGCCGGCGGTCATCCCGTCGGCGGAGTGAGTTCCGATACGATGGCGATGCCCGCGTGCGCGCTCCTCGGTGGATTCGACGCCAGCGAACGCGAGCCGGAACGTCAGAGCGCAACGAAGGAGTCGACGTGATCGATGCGCTCGCGCCAATCGCCGCCGGCTGGGGCGTGCTGATGGCCGTCTCACCCACGCTCCAGATCCGACGGATGCTCGAGCGACGCTCGTCGGCGGACGTGTCGCTCGCCTACCTCGGCGTGCTCCAGGTCGGGTTCACGCTGTGGGTCGCCTACGGCATCTCACTCGCGAACCTGGCGCTCATCATCCCGAACAGCGTCGCGTTCCTTGTCGGCGTCGCGACGGTCATCGTCGCCGTGCGCTACCGGCACGGCGACGATGCGGTTCGTAGGCGGCCCGGCTAGCGGGCGAAGCTGCGTTCGAGAACGCTGAGGATCCCGCCCATCGTGATCGAGCCGAGGCCGATGAGGACCATCGGGATCGAGGCACCGGCGAGGAAGCCGAGGACGGCGATGAGCGTGCCGAGAACGATGAGCATTCCGGCGGAGAGGTTGGCATACATGGCTAGGCAATCCCTGGTACGAGGAGGACCGTCGCGACCACCGCGATCAGCAGCAGCAGGACGCTGATGCCGAGCTCGATGTCGGAGACAAGAGCGGGGTCGTGTGGCGATTCGCGACGGATCATGGTCATCGAACCGTAGGCCCACGCCGTCAAGGCGGCATCAAGCGAGCGTCGCGCTGGCGAGTAGGTCATTCGTCGCGCCCGTCGGCCAGCTCGCGCCGGACCGTCTCGACGCGGGCCAGGCCGGACATGACGGCCGAGTCGATCTCACCGGCCACGGCGGTCCGGACGCGCGCCGCCAGCCGCCGCCCCCGGCGCCGGCCGATCCAGCCGGCGTGGAGCGAGAGCAGGAAGCCGATGAACGCGCTGACGACGACCGATCCGGCCAGCAGGAGGAGCGGCATCGGCACCGGGCCGACGACCGGCAGCTCGAACGTGGCGACCGGCACGGCCCCGCCCGCGATGTAGAGGGTCGCGTACCAGGCCACCGCGAGGACGAAGATCGCGCCGACGAGCAGCTGGACGACGCCGACGATCGGCCACAACAGCGAGCCGGACACCTGCAGGTCGGAGCCGGCGTCGCGTGCCACCTCGTCCAGCGCGCGCGATACGGACTCCTCGGCCGCGTCGGCGCCGAGGGCGCGCAGGATCTTCGGGCGGCTCGAGGCCGGCACCCCCTGCGCCGCCTCCACGAGCGCCGCGTGCACGGGGTTCACGACGCGCCCGAGCGCGCCGCGACCGCGCCAATCGCGAAGGTATCCGGCCGGGTCCGCGCGACGCCGCCGCTGCCCGGTCATCCAGCCCAGCAGCGCGACGGCCCGCCCGAGCAGGGACCCGCCCGACCGACGGGCGCGGTTGAGCACGGCGGCCTGCACCTGGCGCGCGACGCCCGGCGGGTCGACGATGCGCAGCGCCCCGTCGACCGCCTCGCGCAGGGCCTCGTCCCGGCGCGCATCCGTCAGCAGCGGCCGGTAGGCGCCGTCGAGACCGACGGCGTGGGCGAGCGCAGCGTGCGCCTCGCGAGCATCGGCGGCGAGCTTGTCGGCGACGATCGCCTTGGCGTCGGCGTCGGCGGCGAGCGACGAGCGCAGCTCGGCCACCCCGTCGCCGGTGGACGCCGACGCGACGTGGATCCGGGCGTCGGGCAGTCCCGAGGCCGCGAGCCGGCGGCGCAGGTCGGTCTCGAGCGCCGCTCGCTCGGCATCGGTCAGGCGGTCGGCCTTGTTCAGGACGAAGCGCATCCGGTCGGCATGTGCGTCGAGCGAGCGCAGGTACGCGTGCAGCCGCTCGTCGTCGTACTTCTCCGGATCGACGACCCACGCGATGCTGTCGATGCGGGGCAGGAGCTCGTCGACGAGGGCGCGGTGCTCGGTGCGGACGCTGTCGACGTCGGGCAGGTCGACGATCGCCACGCTCGCCAGCTCGGCATCCGCGTGCCCGATGACCTGTCGCACGCCGAGCCAGGTCAGCAGGCCGGCCAGCTCCGCGCGCCGATCCTCCGCAACCCAGGCGAGGGGCTGCTCCGTCGTCGGCCGCGTGGCCCGCACGGCGCTCACCGGTTCGCCGGCGAGCGCGTTCAGAAGCGAAGACTTGCCGACGCCGGTCCCGCCGGCGAAGGCGAGGACGTACGCGGCGCCGGGGAAGCCGACGCGCTCGCGCGCCCGGCGCACGACGATCGCCGCCGCCTCCCCCTCGGTCTCGAGGCCGATCTCGCGAACCGACCCGGCGGCACGCTCCAGGCGCTCGAGCCGCTCCTCGAGCGTCACTGGTCGGTCGCCGCGCGGCGCGCGGCCTCGCGCAGGTCGGCGGCCAGGGTCGAGAGCTCGGCCGGCGCGCCGAGCGCATCGCTGAACCGCGCGCGCTCCGCCTCGAACGCCTCGTCGAGCAGGGCGCCGAGCGCGGTGCGCGCGCGGCCCACGAACGCCGCCACGTTCGCCTCCCCGAAGATCGCCTCGAGCAGCTTCTGGTTCACGACCGCCGTGGCCGCGGTGATCCCGACCTCGGCGCCGGTCAGCCCACCGGTGTGCATGAAGACGGCGAGGACGGCGCTCGTCCCGACCGCGTTGACGCCGATGCTCGCCACCTTCGCCCAACCCTTGCGCTGCTCCCCCATGGCCCGGATCTCGTCGGCGATTGCGCCTGCCCACGCCTCGAGGGAGGCTGTCAGCCGCGCCCCGAGCTTCGAGGACGCGCCCCACAACGTCGCATGGGAGGCGATCGCGCGCTCGCCGTGCGGGTCGTCGATCCAGCTCGTCGCCGTGCGGCGCGCGGCGGCGTCGGCGTGCTGGATGCCGAGCGCGACGAGGTCGGCGAAGGCAGCCTCGCGCACCTCGGCCGCCGGAGCCGGCGGGCCGGGACGGAAGAGGCCGCGAAACGTGGCGGCGACGCGCCCGATGCCCTGCGACAGGATGCGGGCCACCT
>CAZKFP010000030.1:0-7573 GCA_964552085.1 uncultured Steroidobacteraceae bacterium | reverse complement strand
TCGAGGGGATCGACCTCATCGACAAGGTCATCGAGATCGACCAGTCTCCGATCGGTCGCACCCCGCGCTCGAACCCGGCGACGTACACCGGGCTGTGGGGCCCGCTTCGCGAGCTGCTCGCCGCGGTGCCGGAGTCGCGGCTGCGCGGGTACAAGCCGGGTCGCTTCAGCTTCAACGTCAAGGGCGGCCGCTGCGAGGCGTGCCAGGGCGCCGGCATCGTCCAGATCGAGATGCACTTCCTGCCCGACGTCTACGTCCCGTGCGAGGTGTGCAAGGGCAAGCGCTACAACCGCGAGACGCTCGAGATCCACTACAAGGGCAAGAACGTGGCGGAGATCCTTGAGATGACCGTCGAAGAGGCGCTGAAGTTCTTCGACGCCGTCTCGTCGATCCGCAACAAGCTGCAGACGCTCTCCGATGTCGGGATGGGCTACGTCCACCTCGGCCAGCCCGCGACGACACTCTCCGGGGGCGAGGCGCAACGCGTCAAGCTCGCCACCGAGCTCTCGAAGCGCGCGACCGGCAGGACGTTCTACATCCTGGACGAGCCGACGACCGGCCTCCACTTCGACGACGTCGCGCGCCTGCTCCAGGTGCTGTCGCGGCTCGTCGAGAGCGGGAACACGGTCGTCGTCATCGAGCACAACCTCGACGTCATCAAGACCGCCGACTGGGTGATCGATCTCGGGCCGGAGGGTGGCGACAAGGGCGGCGAGCTCGTCGCGGCCGGCACGCCCGAGGAGGTCGCCGCCGTTCCGGCCTCGTACACCGGCCGCTACCTGCGCCCCGTGCTCGGGCTCCCCGATACGCCGGCCGAGGCCGAACGTCCGCGGCGCCCCCGTCGCGAGTCGGTGGCCGCCGCGAGCTGAGGTTGCGCGTTACCGATCGCTGCGCCCGTGCCAGGTCACGTGAAAGAGCTTCCACGCGCCGCGCGCCTTGACAACGTGAGCGAAGTCCACCCATTGACAGGAGTAGATGCGGACCGAGGCAATGTCCTCCGAGATGGCATCGATGAAGATCTCGCCCTCGCAGTCGTCGATCGCCGCCACCTTCGCCGCGTAGTCGACCATCGTGCGCGGCGGAATCTGTTGGAGTTCAGTCACGCCGCTGTCGCCGTCGACGACATACCGGCGCTTGATGCACTCGGGGTGATACGCCCGCGCATGACGGTCGGAATCACCCTGCGTGTACCCGTCGATGTAATCGAGCGCGACGTTCGTCACCGCATCGATGTCCTCCTGTCGTGCATCCAGTTCAGTCGCTACGAGCTTCATCGGTCCTCCTCCGTCTCCTTGGCCACATCGTCCTCCACGACGCAAGGCGAGCGACGCTGCGACCATAGGACTCCGCCCGCGGCGTCAGACCGTTGTGGCCATGCCCATCTCCGCGAGGAAGGGTGACGGCCTGGCGGGGTCGAAGGCGAGGATGAGCTGACGCGTCGCGCGCGTCAGGGCCACGTACGCGAGCCGGCGCTCCTCCTCCATCGCGCGGTCCGGATCGTCGCCGTCGACGAGCGAGCGGCGATTCGGGATCCGGTCGGCCTCGAACCCGACGAGGACGACCGTCTCCCACTCGCGTCCCTTCGAGCCATGCACCGTCGCCAACTCGACGGGCGCGTCAGGATCGCGGAGGGCGGCGATGCGCGCGCGAGCGGCGTCGTAGGCCGCGACGAAGGCATCGACGGTCACGAACCCGGTGGTCCAGCCGAGGAGCGCGTCGAGCGCGGCGTGCTCGTCGTCGGTGAGCAGGTCCCCGCCTGGGCTGCCGCGATCCCAGCCACGGGCGACGCGCAGCCGGTGGAGGACGTGAAAGGGGTGATCCCTATCGTCGCTCGCGCGGGCGGCGTCGACGATGGCGACGACCGGCGCCGCCTCGACGAGCGGGTGGAGCGCCGTCGTGTGCCGAACGTCGGCGCGGACGAGGGCGAGCAGGATCGGCGTCAGCTCGCTGCGGGTTCGAGACAGGAAGCAGAGGCGGCGCCCGGATCGGTCCTCCGTCGCCGCCAACCGGGTCATTGCCTCGGCCCAGCCGGGGTCGGCCGTGCTCCAGGCGGCGATCGACGCCGCCGACCTCGGCGCGGCGGCGGGAGCCCGGATCGGCTTGGCGAACCGTTCGCGATTCGTTGCGACGAGCCGCGCGGAGGCTTCGATCACCGCCGCCGGGCACCGGTAGTTCGTGGCGAGCATGACGCGGCGCGCGGTCGGGTAGTCGTCGGCGAAACGGAGGATCCGGCGCACGTCGGCCAGTCGCCACGCATAGATCGTCTGGTCGTCGTCCCCGATCACCACGAGGTTGTCCTGTGGAGCAGCGAGAAGGCGGACCAACCGCAGCTGGGCGGAGTCGACATCCTGGAATTCGTCGACCAGCACGTGCCGGAAGCGATCCTGCCAACGGAGCCGCAGCTTCGCGTCCGCTTCAAGCACGTGGCAGGCCCTGACCACCAGGTCGTCGAAGTCGAGCGCGCCGCGGGCGTCGAGCAGCGCCTGGTATCCATCGATGACGAGCCTGATATCGTCCGGCGGCTCGCGCCCCTCGATCTTCCAGGCCGAGATCGCGGTGTCGATCTCTGCTGCCTCTGCCAACGGCGCGGCGCTTGCCGCCCGGCTCGCGCTGCACCGGCGTCGGGCGGCTCGGATGAGCGGTAGCCGGTCCGCGACGAGTTCGGTGCGCTGCCTGGCATGGAGCAGGATCTGGCGTGCCAGCGCGTGGAGCGTCCGGACCTCGATGGCGGTGGCCTCGGCCACATGCGGTATCAGGCGCGTCTCGATGCGTCGCGCCAGATCGAGCGCCGCGTCGCGGTTGAAGGTGACGACGCAGATCTGGTCCGGTCGCACGCCGCGCGCCAGCAGCACGCCCATGCGGGCGATGAGGGTGGTCGTCTTGCCGCTGCCGGCCGGCGCGATGATCTGCGCCGGGCCGTCGGTGAGCGTCGCTGCGGCGCGCTGCTCCGGGTCGAGGCCCTCAAGGATCGGATTGAGCCATGCCGGCGCGACCGTCGCTTCGAGCGTCATTAGGCGACGATAGGGACCGCCGCTTACCGGGCCGTTACGTCTCGATTGCCGCCCCGCAGTCACACCGCAGTCGCCTACCACGAGAATTGCCGTGTGATGACCGACAACAGCGGCATGCCTGAACCAGGAGCGAGTCCCACGCGCGCCGGAGTGCTCTACGTGGTGCTCGCCTCGCTCTCCGCAGGGCTTCTGCTGGTCCTCCCGGTGCTGATGGTGGGCATCACGATGTCCGTGATCGCATCCGTCATGCGCGGCGACGTCGTCGCCTGGGTGTCGGGCGCCGGCATGACGTTCGTGTTCGTTGGGATCCCGGCACTGCTGTCACTGTGCCTCCTCTTCATCCCCTACACGCTCTTCCGTGCAGCGGGTCGCCGCGTGGGCACGTGGCGGGCGATCCGGTGGGTCGGCGGCCTCCTGGTGGGGTGGCATGCCGTCGTGGCGTTGATCTGGGCAGGGCAGGCCACATCCGGGTTCACCCCGGCGACAGAATTGGAGGCATTCTGGTACGCCGCCGCGTTTGGGATCGCGGCCATCGTGAGCCTGATCGCCACCGTCGTGGCCGAGAAACGAGCGGTGCGCGCCGCGATCGCCCTGGCCGGCGGGCTGGCGGTCGCCCTCGTTGGCCTCCTGGCGGTGCTCGTGTCGGTCTGGGGCAGCCCGCCGAGAATCGCGGCTGGTGCCGAAACGGTACACGTTGTGGTCACGGCTTCCGAGGTGCGCCTGGACCCAGCCACGGTGCATGCCGGGGAGATCTACTTCGTGGTCGAAGGAGCCGATGACCCGTCCGGACACGCCGAGTTTGTGTTCGTCCAACGGCAGCGCACCGCTGCCGAAACTCCGGGTCCGATGAGCGACGACGACGTGGCGCGGCTCGCGCGGGGCGATTACCAGTGGACCGCCACCGAGGGTGGGTGGGGGAGTTACGCACGGTTCACGCTGCACGAGGGAAAGTACGTGTTCCTCGTCGCCCTGCCCGGTGGTCCCGACGATGGCGATGTCCCACCGCAATCGATGGCGGTCCTCGAGGTCGTGCCCTGACAGACGTGCAACGGCGCCGGTCGAGGTCGGGGGTCGTGGACGTCGCCATCGCCGTCATCGGGCGCTGATCGCGACGCCCGCTTACCGGCCGTTCAGCGCCGGCTTACCGTGCGCCGTATCCTGAGGCTGCCCGACCGATGAGGACCGAGCCGCAGCATGACATCCTCGTGAGCCAGCAGCCGAGCCAGGTGCCGTACGACCGTGACCTGATCCGCTCGGGCGCCGCCTCGCGCGGTCGTCGCGGCCGGCGCCAGGCCCGCATCGACCGATCGCGTCCGCCGCGGGCCGGTCCGCGACGCTCCGGATGGCGGCTCCTTGCGACCGTCCTCACGTTCCTCCTGCTGGCCGTGGTCATCGGGTCGGTCGTCCTCGGGCTTCGGGCCGCGACCTTCAACGCGAGCGTCTCGACCGCGCCATTCCCGTCGACGGCGCTGCTCGGCCCGCTCAACGGCTCGGAGCGGGTGAACGTGCTCCTCGTCGGATACGGCGGAGAGGGCCATGACGGTGCCTTCCTCGCCGACTCGATCCAGGTCCTCTCGATCGACCCGCGCTCGGACACGACGACGACGATCCCGATTCCGCGCGATCTGTGGATCGAGGGCGTCGCGAGCTTCGACGGGAGCGTCCGGGTCAACCAGGTCTTCTCCGCCGGGCAGGCGGGCGGGGACCACGAGACCGCGGCCATGCTTCTCGCCGAGGTGATCTCCGAGGTGACCGGCATGGACGTCGAGCACTGGCTCTCGATCGACTTCGACGGCTTCCGTGGCATGGTCGACGCGGTCGGTGGCGTCACGATCGAGAACCCTGTCGCCTTCGGCTACACGACGACCGAGGTCCGGCACGCGGCGGGGGACTGGAGCATCGGCCACTTCGAGACCGGCGAGATCCACCTCGACGGCGATGCGGCCCTCGCGTACTCTCGGGCCCGGTACACGAGCGTCGTCGCCGAGTCGAACGACTTCGCGCGCTCGGTTCGCCAGGCGCGCGTCCTCGCTGCCCTGCGCGAGCAGTTCGGCGGAGGCGGGATCGGCTCCGTCGTCCCCGGCCTGCGCCTCATGGATGCGATGGAGGGCCGTGTGCGGACGGACCTGTCGGCGGTCGACCTCTTCCTGCTCTCCTCGCACCTGTCAAGCGACCGGCGTGTCGAGCTGACCGAGGGCATCGTCCTGACCGCGACGACGAACACGAACGGGGCGTACATCCTCGTCCCGACCGGCTGGACCGGTCCCGGCGCCTACGGCAGCCTCCGCGCGCATCTGGCCAGCGAGCTCGGCGGCGATGCGCCGTAGACGGCGCATCCGCGTCTCGGACCTCCCGCGTCTCCTCGTCGGCGGCGTCGTTCAGCTCGCCGGCCTGTTCGGCGGCCGGTACCGGCGCGTCGAGGGCGCCCACATGCTGGCCGTCGATGACGAGGGGCGTGTGCTCGTCGTGCGCACGACGTACCTCGGGCCGGGCTGGATGTTGCCCGGCGGGCGAGTCGAGCACGGGGAGACGCCGCACGGTGCCGCGGCGCGCGAGACCCGGGAGGAGACTGGCCTCGAGGTCGTCGTCGAGCGGCTGCTGCTCGTGGATGCGCGCCGGGGACGGGACGTCAGCTTCGTGTTCGGGGGGCGCGCCGTCGGCGGCGAGCTCGACCCGCAGCTCGGCGAGATCGCCGAGGTCGGCTGGGTCTCGCCCGAGGAGATCGGCCGGACGTCGCCGCGCCTGCATCGGCTCCTCGAGCTGATCGAGAGGGCCGGCGGCGAGGTCGCGTACCGGGGCCTCTAGAATCGACGGGTGAGCCCCCAGCGCCCCCTGCCTGACCCGCTGCGCGCCGCCCTGCGCCGGCTGCCGACGCAGCCTGGCGTGTATCTCATGAAGAGCGCCGTCGGGCGCGTGCTGTACGTCGGCAAGGCCGACTCGCTCCGCAGCCGGGTTCGGTCGTACTTCGCCGCCCGGGGACCGGATGACGCGCGGATCGCCCGCATGGTCACCGAGGTCGCGAGCGTCGAGTACATCGTGACCGACACGGTCAGCGAGGCGTATCTCCTCGAGTCGAACCTCATCAAGGAGCATCGGCCGCGCTTCAACATCCGCCTGCGCGACGACAAGAGCTACCCGTTCGTGAAGATCACGCTCGGCGAGGACTTCCCCCGCATCGTGCGCACGCGGCGCCTCGTGCGTGACGGCAGCCGCTACTTCGGGCCGTACGCGAGCGCGAGCAGCGTCGACGAGACGCTGAAGCTCCTGCGCAAGATCTTCCCGTTCCGGACCTGCAACCTCGACATACCGGAGGGGAAGCGGGTCCTCGAACGCCCGTGCCTGCTCTACTTCATCAACCGATGCCAGGGTCCGTGCATCCAGGCGATCCCGAAGCCCGAGTATCGCGAGACGATCGGCCAGATCGTCGATTTCCTCGACGGCCGCCAGGAGCCGATCGCGGCGCAGCTTCGCGACGAGATGGAGTCGCACAGCGAGGCGCTCCGCTTCGAGCAGGCGGCGACGTCGCGCGACAAGCTGCGGGCCGTCGAGCGGACAATGGAGCAACAGAAGATGGCCGCCTTCAGCCGCGCCGAGCACGACGTCATCGGGATGGCTCGTGAGGATGACGACGCCTGCCTCCAGGTGATGCAGGTGCGCAACGGGAAGCTCATCGGTCGCGAGCACTTCATCGTCGAGGGAGCTCGCGACGTCGCCGACGCCGACGTCCTCGGCTCGTTCCTGCAGCAGTACTACGCCAGCACCGATGCGCTGCCGCGCGCGATTCTCGGCCCGGTCATGCCCGCGGACGCGGACGACCTGGCGGCTTATCTCGCCGACCGGCGGGGCGTGCGGGTCACGATCAGCGTGCCGGAGCGCGGCGAGAAGCGACGCCTCGTCGCGCTCGCCACCGGCAACGCGCTCGAGGCGCTCTCGCGTGAGCGCGCCGAGTGGCTGGCCGACACGGCGCGGCGCGACGAGGCACTGGCCGAGTTGGCCGACGCGCTCTCCCTGCCGAGGCCGCCCGAGCGGATCGAGTGTTACGACATGAGCAACATCCCGGGCGCGAGCGCCGTGGGTTCGATGGTCGTCTTCATCGACGGGCGGCCCGAGCCAAAGGAGTACCGGCGCTTCCGGATCCGCTCCGGCGACACGCCGGACGACGTCCGGATGATGGCGGAGGTCCTTCGCCGCCGGTTCAGTCGCGTCGCGAAGCTGCGCAGCGAGACCGGCGCGCTCTCGCTCGCGGCTGTCGGCGCCAACGAGGCACCCGAGGGTGACGGCGAGGACGACCTCCCGCTCGACCTGGATCCGAACGCGGGACCGGTGAGCGGCGGGGGCGGCCGCCGGCGCGAGACGGGGTGGGCCGTGCCCGACCTCGTCATCGTCGACGGCGGTAAGGGCCAGCTCTCTGCGGCGGTCGGGGTCATGGATGCGCTCGGCATCAACGACGTGCCGCTCTCCGGCCTCGCGAAAAAGTTCGAAGAGCTGCACCTTCCCGACCGCGCCGCGCCGGTCGTCCTGCCGCGCCGCTCGCAGGCGCTCTACCTCGTGCAGCGCATCCG
>CAZKFP010000029.1:0-8859 GCA_964552085.1 uncultured Steroidobacteraceae bacterium | reverse complement strand
GCCTTGACCAGGTCGGGTCGGGGCGTGAGTTCGGGACCGTCGGCGAACTCGATGGCAAGCATCAGCCCGCGGCCGCGCACCTCGGCGACCGAGTCGTGGCCCTCCGCCAGCCGCCGGAGCTCGGCGAGCATGCGGGTGCCGAGCCGTCCCGCCCGTTCGGCCAGCCCCTCGTCATCGATCACGTCCAGGGTCGCGAGCGCGGCGGCGCACGCCACGGCGTTGCCGCCGTACGTCCCGCCGTGCGCCCCGGGTCCCCACTGGTCCAGGAGGCGCCGCGGGGCCAGGATGCCGGAGAGCGGCAGGCCGGAGGCGATGCCCTTGGCCATGATCACGATGTCGGGGGTCGCATCGGTCCATTCGGTGGCGAAGAAGCGTCCCGTGCGGGCGTAGCCGGACTGCACCTCGTCGACGGCGAGCAGGATCCCGTGGCGATCGGCCACCTCGCGCAGCGCGGGCAGGAAGCCATCCGGCGGGACGACGTACCCGCCCTCTCCGAGGATCGGCTCGACGACGAAGGCCGCGACGTCGTCGGGCGCGACGAGCGTCGCGAACAGCTCCTCGATGGCGGCCAGGGTCGCGGCGAGCGACGCGTCGGCCCCGCCCATGTGGAGCGGGTACGGATACGGGACGAAATGGACGCCGCCCATGAGCGGCTCGAAGTGGGCGCGGTACTTCACGTTTGAGCTCGTGAGCGCCATGGCGCCGTGCGTACGGCCGTGGAAGCCGCCGTGGAAGGCGATGACGACCGGGCGCCGGGTGACCGCCTTCGCGAGCTTGACGGCGGCCTCCACCGCCTCGGCACCGGAGTTCGAGAGGAAGAGCCCGTAGGCCGTTCCGGCCTTCGGATTCGGGAAGCGTTCGGGGAGCCGCCGGTGGAGCTCGAGCCCCGGCTGGTGGTAGACGATGTTCTGCTGGAGGTGGATGCCACGAGCCGCCTGCTCGGCGATGGCGGCGACGACCCGCGGATGCGCGTGGCCGGTGTTCGTGACGCCGATGCCGCACGTGTAGTCGAGGTATCGCTGGCCATCGACCGTTTCGATCCACGCACCCGACGCGCGCTCGACGACGAGATCGGTATAGCGCGCCCAGACGGGCGGGATCCCCGCGCGCAGCGCGGGCCAATCGGTCAGAAGGTCGGTGGCGTGTTGATCCATAGCAGGCGGGTCTCCCCGCTGGCGTCATTTCGCCAGCGATGCGGCAGCGTGGACGGGAAGCTGAGGGCGTCCCCCGGATCGGTCAGGCGGTACGTCTCGTCGTCGCCGACCCATACGGTCAGCGCGCCGGAGAGCAGGTAGAGGAACTCCTCGCCGTCGTGGGCGTACGAGCCGTCACTCGTGGCCCGGGCGGCGAGGACGAAGAGCTGGGGCTCGAGCTTCGCCGCGCCGCGCGCGAGCTGCTCGATCCGCACGGCCGCATCCCCGAGTCGCAGGACCGGCCGCTCGCCGGCGCGAACGAGCCGTTGGCGTGGCTCATCCGCCGGCCCGAACAGCTCGTGGAGCGTCGTGCCGTAGGCGGCGGTCAGGCGCTGGAGGGACGCGATGCTCGCACCCGAGACGCCGCGCTCGACGGACGAGAGGAAGCTGACCGAGAGGCCGGCGCGCTCGCTCGCCGCCCGCAGGCTGAGGCCGCGCTGCTGGCGGAGGCGTCGCAGCGGCCGGCCGTCGAGCCGCCGCTCGGCATCGTGCCCGGCCATGATCGTCTCGCGCAGCACGCGCCGGATGCCCGGGGCGTTCAGACGGTCGACCTGGCGCAGTCGCCGGATGCGGCGCAGGTGGTCGAGGTCGGCCTCGCTGTACAGCCGATAGCGTCGGTCGCTGCGCGCCGGTCGCAGCAGCCCCTCGCGCTCCCAGAGGCGCAGGGACGACGGGGAGACGCCGACGCGTCGCGATGCCTCGCCAATGCGGTACATCATCGGTCGGTGCTTGTTGGCGTGCCGGAGAGATCCCGCCGCTGGAGGAAGATCCACAGGACGATCCCGACCAGCGCGATGAGGAAGATGATCGTGCCCATGACGTTCACCTGCGGCGGCACGCCGATCCGGGAGGCCCCGTACACCCACAGCGGGAAGGTGAGCGTCTGGCCGGCGGTGAACTGGGTGATGACGAAGTCGTCGATCGAGAGGGCGAAGGCCAGCAATGCCGCGGCCAGGATGCCGGGGAAGATGAGCGGGAACGTGATCTTGCGGAACGTCGTCCACTCGTCGGCGCCGAGGTCCATGGCCGCCTCCTCCAGCGCGCGGTTGAAGCCGGCGATCCGGGCGCGCACCGTGACGACCACGAAGCTGATGTTGAACATGATGTGCGCGATGATGATCGTCGGCAGGCCGAGTGGCGTCGCGAATGACACGAACAGCGCGAGGAGCGAGGCGCCGAGCACGATCTCCGGCGTCGCGATCGGCAGGAAGATCAACAGGTTGAGCGGGCCGCGCCCCCGGAATTCGTATCGCGTGAGGGCCAGGCCGATGAGCGTGCCCAGCATGGTCGCGACCGTCGTCGAGATGACCGCGACGGCCACGCTGTTGAGGAGGGCCTGGTTGAGGGCCGGGTAGCGATTGAAGACGTTGGCCCAATGGTCGAGCGTGAAGCCCTGCCAGGCAAAGTTGAAGCGGCCCTGGATGTCGTTGAAGCCGAAGACGATCATCACGACGATCGGCAGGAACAGGTACGCGACGACGAGTCCGGTGAAGACTGGCAGGATCGCGCTGCGCAACTGGGTGCCGATCGGACGGCTGCGTTCGGGGAGCGGGGCGGCGCTCGTCATCAGATCGTGAGCTCCTTCCCGCGGAGCAGGCGGATGTAGAAGAAGATGCTGACCACGATGCCGGCCATCAGGATGAGGCTGAGCGCCGCCGCCTGGGGGTAGTCACGGTTGACGAGGAAGAGGCGCTGGATGACGTTGCCGATCATCGTCTCGTTGCGGCTGCCGAGCAGCTCGGCGTTGAGGTAGTCGCCGACTGCGGGGATGAAGCTCAGCAGCGACGCCGCGAAGACGCCGGACATCGAGAGCGGCAACGTCACGCGCAGGAAAGCCTGGAGGCGGCTGGCGTAGAGGTCCGTCGCCGCCTCGATCAGCCGCGGGTCGATGCGCTCCAGTGCCACGTACAGCGGGAGGACGACGAACGGCAGGAAGTTGTACGTGATGCCGCTGATCACGGCGACCGGCGTCGCCAGGAGCCGAAACCCCTGGTCGAGGATTCCGGTCTCCTTGAGCGTCCCGAGCAGGAAGCCCTGGTCGGCCAGGATGAACTTCCAGCTGATCGTTCGGATGATGAAGCTGGTGAAGAAGGGCATGATCACCAGCAGGAGCAGGATGTTCTTGTACCTCCCGCCCCGGAAGGCGATCGTGTACGCCATCGGGTAGCCGATGAGCATCGCCAGCACCGTGACGACGAGCCCGTACTGGAGCGAGCGCACGAGCTGCGTGCTCCAGCGAGCGATGGCTTCGGGATAGATCCCGAAGTTGAAGGTGAGTCGGTAGCCGGTGGCGAGCGATCCTTCCTGCAGGGAGACCGATGCCGTCGTGATCAGCGGGACCACGAAGAAGACGATGAGCCAGAGCCCGCCGGGCAGCAGGAAGAGGTAGGGGATGATCCCCCGATGACGGCGCAGCCACCCGGGCATGCGCGCCCCGCCGCTCCCTGCCGCCGGCTATGCGCTCAGCCCTGGATCACCGCCTGGAAGAGCTCGTTCCAGGCGCGCTCCTCCTCCTCGTCGAGGACCTTGTAGCTGTACAGCCTGCTCAGCATGTCCTCCGTCGGGAAAACGAGTGGCGACTCGGCCAGGGTGCGGTAGTACTCCGCGTCCTCCGGGTCCTCGGCCTCGTCCGCCCATTGGAGGAAGAGGTCCTTCGCGCCGGGCACCGGCGTGATGTAGTTCACGTAATCCGCGACCTGCGCCGCCACTTCAGGCTCGTACACGA
The DNA here is from genome assembly GCA_964552085.1 of uncultured Steroidobacteraceae bacterium. Lineage (GTDB taxonomy): Bacteria > Chloroflexota > Limnocylindria > QHBO01 > QHBO01 > JACDBZ01. The sequence continues at coordinate 4,941 of CAZKFP010000029.1, read as the reverse complement.
AGTTCATCATCGCCAGCGCGTCGTTCGGGTGCGCGGCGCCCTTCGGGATCGCCATGTTGTCGGTCCACAGGATCCCGCCCTCATCGGGAACCACGAACTGCAGGTCGGGATTGTCGAACTGGAGCTGGAAAACGTCGCCCGACCACGCCATCGTGATCGCCAGGCTGCCATTGGCGAAGTCGTCCGCGTACTCATTGCCGTAGTAGCCGCGGACGCACTCGCCCTGCTCGAGCAGGACCTGCTGCGCCGCCTCGACGTCCTCGATCGTCGCCTCGGTCGGCGTTACACCGTTGTAGAGCAGCGCGAAGCTCATCACGTCGCGCATCTCGCTGAACATGCCGATCTGGCCGCAGTACTTCTGGATGAACTCGGGATCGAACAGCTGGGAGAGCGAGGTGATCTCTTCGTCCACGAGCTCCGGGTTGTAGCCGATACCGGTGATGCCCGACTGCCACGGCACGCTGTACTGGTTGCCGGGATCGTACGAGCGGTCCTTGTACTCGTCGCCGGCGTTCGCCATGAAGTTCGGGACGTCGCGCTCGACATCGATCCGCTCGAGATAGCCGAGCTCGATCATGTTCCCGAGCATCCAGTCGGTCACGACGATGATGTCGTGGCCGGCATCCTGGCCCGCCTCCAGCTGAGGCTGGATCGTCGCAAAGAACGAGGTGTTGTCCTGGATCGCTTCCGAGTAGGTGACGTCGATCTCGGTCTCCTCCTCGAACTGCGCGATCGTCGGCGAGTTGCCGTCGTCGTCCTGGTCGATGTAGAGCGGCCAGTTCGTGAAGTTGAGCTCGCCCGAAGGTTCGCCGCCTCCAACCGGCTCATCCGCGTCGCCGTCGCCTCCACCCGGCGATTCGTCCGCGCCGATGCCGCACGCCGCCAGGGCGAGCGCCATGCTGAACGCCACCGCGGCGAACGCGTACGGCCGTCGCCGCGCAGTCTCGCGCTCCAGGATTCTCATTCGGTTGCCTCCTCCATTTGGTCCCCCTCTTCCGTTGAGCTCGGATCGTCGATCACGAACGTGTGCTGCGGGTTCCACGTCAGACGCACGGGCTGTCCGTCGGAGAGGACCTCCGATGCCCCCGCGGTGTCCAGGTTCTGCGCATAGACGGTGAGCGTGTCGCCGTCCCCGGTTCGCACCAGGTACTGCGTGCTCACCCCGATGTAGCTCGCGTCGAGAATCTCGCCATCGATCCAGTTCAGGTCCGCTTCCGGTGCATGCGACTCGTCGCCACGAGCGATGACTCGCAGCTTCTCGGGCCGAATGCCGATGCGGACCTGGCTTGCGCCGTTGAGGGCTGACGCCGGGACGCGGACGATCCTGCCGCCCTTCAGGCGGATCTCGGCATGCTCGCCCGACCGCCCCGCCACCTCGCCGTCGAGCAGGTTGCTCACGCCGAGGAAGCCGGCCACGAAGTCGGTCCTCGGTCGCTCGTAGAGCTCCTCCGGCTCGCCGATCTGTTCGATGCGCCCGTGCCGCATGACGGCGATCCGATCGGACATCGTCATCGCCTCTTCCTGGTCGTGGGTGACGAAGATGAAGGTGATGCCGATCTCGCTCTGGATGCGCTTGAGCTCGACCTGCATCTGCTTGCGGAGCTTGAGGTCGAGCGCGCCGAGTGGCTCGTCGAGCAGGAGCACCTGCGGGTTGTTCACGAGCGCGCGCGCGAGCGCGACACGCTGCTGCTGGCCGCCGGAGAGCTGGCTCGGCTGCCGCTGCTCGTAGCCGGGCAGTTCGACGAGTTCGAGCATGAACGCCACCTGGTGACGAATCTCCGCGGTCGGCGTCTTTCGGCGTCGAAGCCCGAACGCGATGTTCTCGAAGACGGTGAGATGGGGGAAGAGCGCGTAGTTCTGGAAGACCGTGTTCGTGGCGCGCTTGAAGGGCGGGAGATCGGTGACGTCCTCCTCCCCCAGGTACACCGTTCCGGACGTGACCTCCTCGAAGCCGCCGATCATCCGCAGCGTCGTCGTCTTGCCGCAGCCCGACGGGCCCAGGAGCCCAAAGAACTCGCCCTTGCCGACCTCGAGCGACAGGTCATCGACGGCGGTGACGTCACCGAATCGCTTGGTGACCCGCTCGAGTCGGACGTCAGCTTCGGGCACGCTTTGGCACTCGCAAACCTTGTCGTATTGCGGTAAGGGATTCGGAGTATAGGTTTCGCGCCTCCTTGCCTGTCAAGAAAGCAAGCCATCGCGCAACTTCCGGGCGCCGTCCTGCGTCTATGGCGCAGACAGATCTCGGGCGGGGAGGAATCGGAGGACCGATGGCGAAGCTCAACCACCAGAAGCGGCATCGACCGCGCCCGGCCCCGGCGCGCCGCCGCCGCACGACCCTGCAGCGGGTACAGGAGCAGCGCAGCCGCCGAGACCTCGAGCGCTGGCGCAAGTCGGCCTGATCGAGGCGCTGCCCCGCCGACGGGGCCGCGGATCGCGCACCTGAGCCCGGCCGGATCACCCGGCCGGGCTCGTTCGTTGCTAGACTCGGGTCAACCCGAGCTCCACCGATTCCGCAGCCTGGAGCACGACACCGATGGACTTCGCCCTCTCGCCGCAGCACGAGGAGATTCGTCGCACCGTGCGCGACTTCGCGGAGAAGCGGATCGCGCCGGTCGCCGATGAGCTCGAGCGCAAGGGCGAGTTCCCGATGGAGATCATCCGCGAGGCGGCGTCGCTCGGCCTCCTGGGCGTCCCGTACCCAGAGGAGATCGGCGGCACCGGGCTCGACAGCCTCGCCTATGCGATCACCGTCGAGGAGCTGAGCCGCGTCAGCGGCTCGGTCGGCATCATCGTCAGCGCGCACACGAGCCTCGGCTGCAACCCGATCTGGATGTCCGGCACCGACGAACAGAAGGAGAAGTTCCTGCGGCCGATGGCGTCGGGCGAGGTCATCGGCGCCTACGGCCTGACCGAGCCCGGGGCGGGGAGCGACTCGCGCGGCACGCGCACCCGCGCGCGCCGCGACGGCGACGAGTGGGTCATCAACGGCGGCAAGCGCTTCATCACGAACGCCGGCGTGGCCGGCACGTACATCGTCACGGCCGTCACCGACGGCGAGGAGTCGAGCGGCAGGATCAGCGCCTTCATCGTGGAGGCCGATACGCCCGGGTTCTCGATCGGCCGCATGGAGGAGAAGATGGGCCTCCACGCGAGCAACACCGGCGAGCTCCTCTTCGACGACTGCCGCGTCCCCGCCGGGAACCTGCTCGGCGCCGAGGGGGAGGGCGACCGTCTCTTCCTCAAGACGCTCGACGGCGGTCGCATCGGCATCGCATCGATGGCCCTCGGGCTGGCACAGGCCGCGTACGAGGCCGCATCGGCCTACTCGAAGGAGCGCCGCCAGTTCGGGCGGGCGATCGGTGAGTTCCAGGGGGTCGCCTTCATGATCGCCGACATGGCCACCTCGATCGACGCGGCCCGGCTCATGACCTACCGCGCCGCGTGGCTGAAGGACCGTGGCCAGCCGTACAGCACCGAGGCGGCCATGGCGAAGCTTTTCGCCTCGGAGGTCGCTCGCGACGTGACGAACGACGCCGTGCAGGTCCACGGCGGCTATGGGTACATCACCGAGTACAAGGTCGAGCGCTACCTGCGTGACGCGAAGCTGACCGAGATCGGCGAGGGAACGAGCGAGATCCAGCGCATGGTCATCGCGCGCAACATCCTCGGACTGCGCGCGATGTGACCGCGATCGGATACCCTGTGCACGACGGCCGTTCGTTCGGCGGCCGAGCAGTTCGCAGCCGAGGTGCCCGATCCATGAGCAGCCGCATCGACGAGCTGGACGCGATCGTCCGCCAGTTCGACCTCAATGAGCATCCCTTCTACGTCGAGTGGCGCGCCGGCACGCTGCCGATCGAGCGCCTCGCCGAGTACGCCGACGAGTGGGCGCCATTCATCTCGGTCGTCGACCGCGGCTGGGACCGGCTCGGGTATGGCGAGTACGCGGCCGAGGAGCGCGAGCACGACGCCCTCTGGTCACGCTTCCGCGCCGCCCTGGGCGCCTCCGGCGAGATGGCCCGACCGCAGTCGAAGACGCTCCTCGCCGTCGGCGAGCAGGCCTTCGCATCGGTTCCGGAGAGCCTCGGCGCGCTCTACAGCTTCGAGGTCCAGCAGCCGTCGACCGCCTCGTCCAAGCTGGCCGGGCTGCGCGAGCACTATGCCGGGACGGTCGGCACCGATGCCCAGCGCTACTTCGAGGAGCACGCGGTCGAGACGGACGAGCCGGCGATGCTCGCCGCCCTCATCGACGGCCTCTCGGACGGCGAGTTCGCGCGGGCGAAGACGGCGTGCGCCATCTTCAGCGCCACGGCGTGGGGCGCCCTCGACGGGGTCTACTACACCGACTGACGGTCGTCAGCCGCGGCGGTTGACGACCGCGCTCATCGGTTCTTCCTCAGCTGGACGAATGGATCGAGCGACGACGGGTCGGCGAGCGAGCCGCGCGAGGCGGCGACGTCGACCGGCGTGCCGGTCAGGATGCGCTTCACCGGCACCTCGAGCTTCTTGCCCGAGAGCGTGCGCGGGATGGCCGGCACGGCGAGGACCTCGTCCGGCACGTGCCGCGGCGACAGCGTCGAGCGCAGCTCCGCCGTGAGGCGCGCGCGCAGGTCGTCGGTGAGCGACGCGCCCTCGCGCAGGGCGACGAAGAGCAGCAGCCGGTCGTCGTCGTCGAGATGGACGACGAGCGAGTCGGCGACCTCGGGCATCGACTCGACGACGGCGTAGAATTCGGCCGTCCCGATTCGAACCCCGCCGCGGTTGAGCGTTGCGTCGGAGCGGCCGCTGATGACGCACGAGCCGCGATCGGTGAACGTGATCCAGTCGCCGTGGCGCCAGGCGCCCTGGAAGTCGTCGAAGTACGCCGCGCGGTAGCGCTCTCCTGAGGGATCGTCCCAGAAGGCGACGGGCATCGACGGCATCGGCGCGGTGATGACG
>CAZKFP010000028.1:0-2524 GCA_964552085.1 uncultured Steroidobacteraceae bacterium | reverse complement strand
CGGCGTGATCAGCGAGGCGACCTCCTCGACGTCCATGCGGAAGTCGTTCTCCTCGCGCAGCGGCGCCGCGACCGGGGTGCCACCCACGTAGCGGGCCATCGACTCGTAGATCGGGAAGCCGGGGTTCGGGTAGATGACCTCGTCGCCCTCGTCGATGAGCGAAAGCAGGGCGTAGACCATGATAGGCTTGGCGCCGGGCGTGACGACGACCCGCTCGGCCGTCGTGTCGATCCCCTTCCAGCGCTTCACGTCCGCGACGATCGCCTCGCGCAGCGGCTCGATGCCGGTCGCGGCGGTGTAGTGCGTCGCGCCCTCCTCGAGGAGGGCCCGCGCGGCCGCCTCGGAGACGTTGCGGGGCGTGTCGAAGTCCGGCTCGCCGAGCTCGAGGTGGATGACCTCGCGGCCCGTGGCCTCGAGGGCCCGGGCTCGTGCCGCTGCCTCGAACGCGGTCTCGGTCCCGATCCGCTCCATGCGGCTCGCAAGTTTCACGACTGGATGCCTCGTGCGGGTGGCTCGCCAGGCTCGGGAGGCCCTAGTGTACCGATGCGCGCCTCCATCGGTCCCCTTGCAGGCTCCCGGCGCCGGGTTGCTATACTTTCCAGAGCGACATTCCGACACAGCGACGCGCTCGCAGCGCCATCAATGGAGACCGATACGAACATGACGATCTCAGAGACTCCTCGCGAGCCGATCTCGATGACCAGCGGCGCCCCGAGCGGTGAGCTGCTCGTCTCGGTCACCGAGGCTGCCGGCAAGAAGGTCCTCGAGCTCCGCGACCGCGAGGGGAAGGCCGATGCGCGCCTGCGCCTCTTCGTGAAGAGCGGCGGCTGCTCCGGCTTCAGCTACGGCCTCGCCTTCGACGACAAGGTCAACGAGGGCGACCGGGTAGAGGATCATGCCGGCGTGCCGGTCGTGATCGACCAGTTCAGCCAGCAGCACGTTTCGGGCGCCGAGATCGACTACGTCGACTCGCTCATGGGCTCCGGCTTCGCGATCAACAACCCGAACGCGGTCAGCAGCTGCGCCTGCGGCTCGTCCTTCAACACCGATGGCTCGCCCGCGAAAGCCGGCGGCTGCGCGCACTGACCTCAAGCTCCTCCCGAAGGAAGCCCCGGCCTCGCGCCGGGGCTTTCGTTCGTCCCGGGGGCCGGGTAACATGCTCCAGTGAGTAGCACGTTTACGGCCGAACCCTCGGCCGCCGAGGACCTGCGCCGCTCGTTCGCCTCGGCCTGGGGTTCCATCGGCGCAGCGTGGGGCATCGCCCCGTCCACCGCCGCCGTGCAGGGCTACCTCCTCGTCTCGGACGGGGCCCAGTCGGAGCCGGAGGTCCGCCGCGCCCTCGGGATGAGCCATCGCGCCGCGAGCCTGGCGTTGACGCAATGCGAGGAATGGGGCCTGATCGAACGCGCCGAGAGCCCGCGCCGCTCCGGGCAGCGCGGCCCAGCGGCGGCGGCATGGACCGTCGTCGACGACCACTGGGAGTGGTTCCGTCGCGTCGCGTCGGCGCGCAAGGAGCGCGAGACCGATCCGGTTCTGCCGGTCATCGCTCGCTGCACCGACGAGGCCCGGGCCGCGGCAGCGCTCGACACGGACCCGGAGCTGGCCCGCCTGGCCGATCGCTTCGCCGCCCTGCTCCAGTTCGTGGAACGGTTCGACCGAGGGGTCGAGACGTTCGTGCGCGGAGATGCGCGCGCCATCGAGGGCGTCTTCGCGGCCCTCGACCGGCTCGAACCGGAGTCCGTCGACCGCCTGTGGAGCCTCGTCGGTGAGCTGGAACCCGACGACCTGGTTCGCGCCCTCGAGGCGCTGGCGAAGCTGCCGGCCCCGGCCGCGAGGCGCCTCATCGCGCTGTCGGATCAACCGGTCCTGCAGAAGCTCCTCGGATTGCGCTGAAGGCTACTCGCCGGAGCCGTCGTCCTCGAAGACCGCGGCACCGGCCCGCACCGCCGCGCGTCCCTCGCCACCCAGCGCGGACGGCAGCGGGCGTGGAATGGCGACCCGCGTGACGTGGCGTTCGACGAGCTCGCGCGTGCCGGCGATGCCGAGCTCGTCGAAGAGCAGGCCGAACTTGGCGCGCAGGTGCGCGCCGATCTCCTCGGCAGCAGCCGTGGGCAAGGTCCAGAGCCGGCGCTTGAACGGACCGATCGCCTTCTTGCGCGTCTTGTAGAGGAACTGCTCGTCGGTCTCGCCGTCCTTGCGCTCATCGGCGCAGTTGGCGACGCACCACTCCATCATCTCGGCGCGCATCTTGTCGGGAAGCCCGCCGCCGTCGTAGAGGATGTTCTGGAAGCCGGTGGCGAGGTGGATCTCCGCGGTCCCGTTCACCGGGAAGTGGTCGAACGCGTCGTCGGGCAGGGTCGAGGCACCATGCTGGACGCAGCCAGCCATGCCGTACTCCTCGCGCGCCACGGTCGACAGGCGGCGCAGCGTGTCGAAGTCGATGTTCACGGCGGCGATGCTGCCATCCGGCATCGGCACCCCGCCATGGCTCGTCCCGGTCTGGATGCTCACCTTGCTGACCGGC
>CAZKFP010000027.1:0-8998 GCA_964552085.1 uncultured Steroidobacteraceae bacterium | reverse complement strand
GTCATCCCGACGTACGCCAGGCGGCGCTCCTCCTCGAGCTCACGCTCGTCCTCGAGCGCGCGGCGGTGCGGCAGCAGGCCCTCCTCCATGCCGACGATGAAGACGACCGGGAACTCGAGCCCCTTGGCGGCGTGGAGCGTGATGAGCGTCACGCGGTCGGGGACGTCCTCGAGCTCGTCCTGGTCGCTGACGAGCGCCACTTCCTCGAGGAAGCGGGCGAGTCCCTCCGGCGGGGCGATCTCGTCGAACTCGGCGGCGTGGTTGCGCAGCTCCGTGACGTTTGCCCAGCGCTCCTCGCCCTCGTCGCTGCCGTCCACGATCGCGGCCTGGAGCCCGGAGCGCTCGAGCGCGGCGTCGAAGATGGCCGACGGCGGCTCCGAGGGCACCATGGCCATGAGGCCGCGCATGAGCTCGGCGAAGACGCCGAGCTGGGCCCGCGCACGCGGCGCCAGGTTCGGGTTCCCGTCGGCCGCGCCAACCGCCTCCCACAGGCTCGTGTCGCGCGACTCCGCCCACGCGGCGAGCTCCTCGACCGTCTTCGCCCCGATCCCGCGCGCCGGAACGTTGATGATCCGGCCGAGCGCGACGCGGTCGGCCGGGTTCCGCGCCAGCCGCACGTAGGCCAGCGCATCCTTGACCTCGCGGCGCTCGTAGAAGCGGGTGCCGCCGACGAGCTGGTACGGGATCCCGAAGCGCATGAGCGACTCCTCGAGGACCCGCGACTGGGCGTTGATCCGGTAGGCGACGGCGATGTCGCCGTACTTCAGCGAGCCGTCCTCGTCGTCGGCGCGGCTCGTGAGCAGCGCCGACATCCCGCCCCGGCTGCCGGCGCCGACGAGCTTCTCGACCTGGCGCGCGACGAACTCGGCCTCCTCGTACTCGTTGTACGCGTCGAAGAGCGTGATCTGCGTGCCGCCGCCGCGATCGGTCCAGAGGCGCTTCTCCTTGCGGCCCGCGTTGCGGCTGACGACCGCGTGCGCGGCGTCGAGGATCGTCTGCGTCGAGCGGTAGTTCTGCTCGAGCTTCACGACCTTCGCGTCGGGGTTGTCGGCCTCGAAGTCGAGGATGTTGCGCAGGTCGGCGCCGCGCCACGAGTAGATGCTCTGGTCGTCGTCGCCGACGACGGCGAGGTTGCGATGCTTCGCGGACAGGTGTCGGCAGATGAGGTACTGCGCGCGGTTCGTGTCCTGGTACTCGTCGACGAGGATCTGCTGCCAGCGGCCCTGATAGCGGGCGAGCACGTCAGGATGCTGCTCGAAGAGGAAGACGGTGCGCATGAGCAGGTCGTCGAAGTCGACGGCGTCGTCCTCGCCGAGCTGGCGCTGGTAGCCCTCGTACACGCGCGCCGCCGTCTCGTCGTAGTAGTTCGCCGCCTGGCGCTTCGCGGTGGCCACGTCGGCCAGCTCGTCCTTGCGCTGGCCGATCCAGGCGAGCATCCCGTTCGGGCTGAAGCGCTTTTCGTCCAAATCGAGGCGCTTGAGGACGGACTTCACGAGCGCCACCTGGTCGGCCCGGTCGTAGATCGTGAAGCTGCGCGTCAGACCGATGGACTGGCCGTCGCGGCGCAGGATGCGGGCGCAGATGGCGTGGAAGGTGCCGATCGTCGCCTCGCGCGCCACCTCCTCGCCGACGAGCCCGGCGATCCGGCCGCGCATCTCCGTCGCCGCCTTGTTCGTGAACGTGACCGCCACGATCTGCCACGGCTTCACGCCCGAGGCGATGAGGTAGGCGACCCGATGCGCGAGCACGCGCGTCTTGCCGCTGCCGGCACCGGCAAGGATGAGGAGCGGCCCGGAGAGGTGGCTGACGGCCTCGCGCTGCGGCGGGTTCAGGCGATCCAGGATCTCCTGCGGGGCGAGGCGCGGGCGTGGCGGCGTGGGCGTGGAGGACTCGGGAGACACCCTGTCGATTCTAGTGGCGATCCCCCGTGGGCGCGGCGGGCCCGACGAGCCGCAGCGCCGGCGGTCGATCCGCACTCGGGCGTCGGTCGGACGGGTCCGCTCCAGGATGAGTCCCACCGTCAGGACGATGAGCGCGATGGCGAGTTCCATGGCGACCCCCCTTGCACGGCCGATGCCAGCTTCCGCTCACGTCCGAACGAAGGCGGTGTGCAGCTGCACCACCGCCTTCGGCTGGGTGGTGAGCGACGGCCAGTCCGAGGCGATCGCCAGCGCCTCCTCGAGATCGGCTGCCTCGAGGACGACGAAGCCACCGAGGAGCTCCTTCGTCTCGACGTACGGACCGTCCGTGACCACGACCCCGTCGCCCTGGCGACCGGGACGCAGCGTCTTCACCGTCAGCGGCTCGTCGAGCTCCTCTCCGCCCACGATGTGCTCGCGGTGCCGTCGGAACCACTCGACGTGGCGCTCGACGTCCTGCTGCTGCTCCTCGGCCGACATCGCCTCCCACGCGGCCGCATCGTCGGGATGAACCCAGTTCATGAGCACGTACCGCATCGGTCTGCCTCCTGCTCGTCGGCGCCCGAATGGCACCGCTCGAAGCCTACGACGCGCGAGGCCCCCACGCGCTCGACAAAGGGCTGGACGAGGGGATCCAGCGGGTCGAGCAGAACACGCGCCGCTGAGCGGGCGCGAGATGGGGGGCCGGCAACCGCCGGACCCCCATCTCGACCGCAGGTCTTACGGCGTGCCGGCCAGGGCCCGCAGCTGCGTTTCGGCGCTCCCCGCGACGGCACCGCCGCCGCCGAGGATGATGAGCCGGTTGGCGGCGAGACGAAGGATCTCCTGGCCCGAGTGCAGCGGCACGTAGCTCGGCTGCGTCAGGATCAGCGGCAGGCGATCCCGCCCGGCCACCGCGCCGCCGGCGAGGGCATCGGGGAAGTTGGCCCCGCTCGCCACGAACCCGTGCGTCGAGGTCGACCAGAAGGCGCGCACGATCGCCGCGTTCGTGCCGTAGCGGTCGGCGCCCGACAGACGGGTCACCGGGCCGGCCGTGTAGCCGTCGAGCTGTGCGGCCACCGCAGGGCTCACGACGCCCGTGCCGCCCAGGACGAAGATCTGGTCGGGGTTCAGGCGTTGAAGCTCCGCATGGGTGCTCGCTGGGATCGAGTTCGTGCCGACGAGCAGAAGCGGAGCGCCATTCACGGCCGCCGCAGGGGCGCCCGCGAGCGCGTCGGCGAAGCCGGCGCCGGTGGCCACGAAGGCGGCCGGCGGCCCGACCCCGAAGAAGCGGTTGCTGATCGCCGCAGCCGTGCCGTACCGGTCAGCGCCCGAGAGGCGCTCGACCCCGGTCGACGCGTACGTGGCAAGCTCTTCAGCCACAGGGTCCGAGACGGCGCCCGTGCCACCGAGCAGGAAGATCGTCTGCGGATTCAGCCGGTTCAGCTCCGCCTTCGTCGCCGCCGGGATGCTGTTCGGCCCGACGAGCAGCACCGGCATCGTGTGCTTGGCGGCGGCAGCACTGCCCGCCAGCGCATCGGGGAAATTCGTGCCGGTCGCGACCATGACGTTCGTCGCGCCGCCCGCGTACGCGGACTGGCTCAGGGCCGCGGCCGTCGCATAGCGGTCCGCGCCGGCAATGCGGTCGAGCGAGGACGCGACGGCACTGATGCGGATGACCTTGTCGTCGCCGCCGTTCGAGGTCGTGACGTAGAGGTGCCCGCCAGGCCCGACGACGGATGCGCGCAGCCGGCCCCAGTGATTGTCGTAGAGCGTCTGCAGGTGGGTCAGCGTATTGTCGCCGTTCACCGCGAAGCGGCGGATCTCGCTCTCCTTGAGCATGCTGACGAAGAGCTGGCCAGCCCAATCACCCCACTGCGTGCCCCTCACGAATGCCCCGCCCGAGGTAGCGAGGGTTACGCCGGCACCCGACGACCAGGCCGGGTTCTGGTACGAGGCTGCGGGGGCGCAGCCGGACGTCAGGTACGGCCGGCCGAACCCGGTGTAGCAGGGCCATCCGTAGTTGGCACCGGGGAAGATGAGGTTCACCTCGTCGTCGCCATGCGCCGGCTGCGGGCCATGCTCGACGACATAGACCTGGTCTGTACCCGGCCGGAAGGCGATGCCCTGCGGGTTGCGATGACCCATCGAGTACACGGCGTTGCGGCTTCCAGCGATCACGGGGTTGTCGCCGGGCACAGTCCCGTCGCGGTTGACGCGCAGGACCTTGCCGTTGAGGCTGTTTCGATCCTGGGCACGCGAGGCGACGTTCGCGTCGCCCATCGTGACCCACAGCATGCCGAATCGGTCCATCTCGAGCGCGCAGCCGTCATGGATGTTTGCCGCTTCCATCCGCCCGATCGGGAGCACGGTTCCGTTCTGCCAGTTGCCGTTCGTGTCGATCCGGTAGCGGAGGACCTCATTGACCTGCCCGCCGCTGCCGGAGTACTGGCGCGAGGCGCAGACGTAGACGTAGCGGTTCGACGCGAAGTCGACGTCGACGGCGATCCCCATGAGTCCTGCCTCGCCGACAGCCTGCACGCCCGGGATCTGGAAGGTCCGGACGAGCGCCGCGTTCGGCGAGCCGCTGGCATAGACCCGCACGCGGCCGATGCGCTCGGTGACGAGCATCGTGCCGTCCGGCACGAACGCCACGTCCCACGGGATCGAGAGCCCGTGCGCGATGAACGCCGCTCCGGGTGACGGTGGAGCGGCGGACGCGGCCGCCGGGATCATGCCGGCCAAGAGGCCGAGAGTGACCGTGAGGGCGAAACTGCGACGTCGAATGCCCGGCATGAGTTCTCCCCTGGTGGTGGCCGAATCAGACGCTCGCAGTCTATGTCGCGCCGCGGGCCTGAACATGGCCAGATCGTGCAATTCGGCGGGTGACCTTCTGCGACCGGACACGACAATGCCCCGGCCGAAGCCGGGGCCTCACATCGATGCCGAAGTTGCTGGACGCCGGAGCGGGGCGGCGAGCGGGTTACCGCCGCCCTCCGCAGGACAGCGCGCGGCACCGTCGTTCCAGCGGTGTCGCGTGGGCCGGTTGAGGGCTTGCGCGGGCGGAGCTACAGCTCCCGTCCCGCCCCTCGCGCTAGCGGCTCCGGTCGGCGGAGCCGCTATCAGGCTCCTTGTATACCTCCCGCCGCTCGCGTTCGAGGGCGCCGAGGATCTTCTCGTCGGCCCCGTCGCGGATGACCTCTTGCTCCAGGTCAGCCAAGAGCTCGTGCACGCGCCCCTGAACCTGTTCCCGGTCCTCTGGTTCTTTGTTACTGGCCAGCGCCGCGCGCCCGCTCACGGATATGGCCCTGAGTGACTTCAATTCGCGCTTCTTGTCTGACACCGTCGGTGACCTCTGCTCTGGCTCGAGCCGTACGGCTATCCCGCACCTTCCGTGCCAATGGAGCTTGTGGTAGGTACCGGCTCAGCCCCCGGAGTCGAGCGGCTGCGCGGGATAGGAGGGAATGGCCGACGCGAGGGCCGCCTCCAGCTCGAAGAACTGACCGATCCGCGTGAGCGCGCCCTCTTGGTCATAGGACCCAACCAGGTACACACCCATGCGCTGCCACCAGTAGAGCTGACGGACGGCGTCCACGTCGTTGACCCGGAACGTTGCCCACTCGCGCTGGTCACTCGTTCGGATGTCGGTCGCTCCCAGCTCCCTGAGTCGGCGAGCCAGCGCGACAGTTCGTCCACGATCGCCTTCGGCCGAGTGATTGAAGGGCTCAGACCTGTCGCACGCTGTGGCCACGGCCGCGAGAAGCTCGTCGAGGTGAAACGGCTTCCCGAGGACGGCAGCGAAGTCGGCGCCGCGAGCTCGCTCGGACTCCGCTTCCTGCGCCTCACGCACGTCAGTGCTGTGAGCGCTGAACATGATCGTCGGGACCGAGCGCTCCCGATCCGCGAGGTGCGCAGCATCGGCCCAGCTCGACCCGTACTCCACCTGAGAGCTGCCGTCGAGAAGGATGCAATCCGGCTCCAGCTTGCCTACCGTCGCGAACAGCGAGTCGTGCGAGATCTCCACAAGGGTGCTGACGGCGTAGCCGTCATCGGTGAGGATCGCGGCGACCACGTCTGCCACATCACCATCATCGTCAATGACCAGAACCCGGTAGGGTGCGGCATCAGTGCGCTCCCCCATGGAACCACCTCCCGGCGACTGCCATACGCGGCGAGCTGTGTAGACGATTTTACGGCGACAGAGTACCTGCCGTCTGTTCCCCAGGCCCCTGCCGCCGGACGCGACGAGGGCCCCGGCCGAAGCCGGAGCCCTCGCATCGGTGCCGGGGCGGACTAGAAGTCCATCCCCCCGCCGGGCGGCATGCCCGGCATGGCCTTCTCCTTCTCCGGGAGATCGGTGATGATCGTCTCGGTCGTGAGGAGCAGGCCGGCGATCGATGCGGCGTTCTCGAGCGCCGATCGGGTCACCTTGGCCGGGTCGATGACGCCCCCCGCGAAGAGGTCGCCGTACTCGCCCTTGGCGGCATCGTAGCCGCTGCCCGGCTTGAGCTTGCGGACCGCCTCGACGACGACCGAGCCCTCCATGCCCGCGTTGATCGCGATCTGGCGCAGCGGCTCCTCGAGCGCGCGGCGCAGGATGTTCACGCCGATCGCCTCGTCGCCGAGGACCTCGATCTTGTCGAGGGCCGGCAGGGCGTGGATGAGGACCGAGCCGCCACCGGCGACCATGCCCTCCTCGACGCCGGCACGGGCGGCCGACAGCGCATCCTCGATGCGGTGCTTCTTCTCCTTGAGCTCGACCTCGGTGGCCGCGCCGACCTTCAACACGGCAACGCCGCCGCTGAGCTTCGCGAGGCGCTCCTGGAGCTTCTCGCGATCGAAGTCACTCGTCGTGTCCTCGATCTGGAGCTTGATCTGGCCGATGCGGGCCTTGATGGCCGCCGCGTCGCCCTTGCCCTCGATGAGCGTCGTCGTGTCCTTGTTGGCCGTGACGCGTCGCGCCTGGCCGAGGTCCTCGAGGGTCACGCTGTCGAGCTTGCGGCCGACCTCCTCGGAGATGACCCGCGCGCCGGTCAGGGTCGCGATGTCCTCGAGCATCGCCTTGCGGCGATCACCGAAGCCGGGCGCCTTGACCGCAAGCACGTTGACCGTGCCGCGCAGCTTGTTCACGACGAGCGTCGCGAGCGCCTCACCGTCCACGTCCTCGGCGATGATGAGGAGCGGCTTGCCGGTGGAGACGGTCTTCTCGAGCGTCGGGAGGATGTCCGCCACGGCGCTGATCTTCTTGTCGGTGACGAGGATGTACGGCTGGTCGAGGACCGCCTCGAGCTTGCCGCCCTCGGTGCTCGTGACCATGTAGGCCGACACGTAGCCACGGTCGAGCTGCATGCCCTCGACGTACTCGGTCTCGAGCTTGAGCCCCTGGCTCTCCTCGACGGTGACGACGCCGTCCTTGCCGACCTTGTCCATGACCTGGGCGATCATCTGGCCGATCTCCGGGTCACGGGCGCTGATGGCGGCGATGTGGGCGATGTCGTCGGTCGTCTGGACCGGCTTCGAGAGTCGCTTGATCTCGTCGACGATGGCCACGACGCCCGTCTGGAGCCCGCGCTTCAGGCCCTCGGGGCTCGCGCCGGCGGTCACGTTCTTCAGGCCCTCGGTGATGATCGCCTGGGCGAGCACGATCGAGGTCGTCGTGCCGTCGCCGGCCACGTCGTTCGTCTTCGTCGCGACCTCTTCGAGCAGCTGAGCACCCATGTTCTCGTACGGGTCCTCGAGCTCGATGTCGCGGGCAATGGTGACGCCGTCATTCGTGATGGTCGGCGCGCCGAATTTCTTGTCGAGGAGAGCGTATCGGCCCTTGGGTCCGAGCGTGACCTTGACGGCATCGGCCATCTTGTCCACGCCGCGCTTCAGGGAGCGACGCGCCTCTTCCTCGAACAGCAGCTGCTTCGCCACGGTTCTCGTATTCCTCCTCAGTGGGTCGCCGCGCGGGTGCGGCGCGATGGGTGGTTCGTCGCTACTCGACGATCGCCAGGATGTCGCTGTGCTTCAGGATCAGGAGCTCGTCGTCATCGAGCTTGAACTCGGTGCCGGCGTACTTCTGGAAGAGCACCTTCTGGCCGACCGCGACCTCGATCTCCTCGCGCGAGCCGTTGTCGAGCGTGCGACCGCTGCCCACGGCGATGATGCTGCCCTCCTGCGGGCGCTCCTTGGCGGTATCAGGCAGGACGATGCCGCTCTTCGTCATCTCCTCGCGGGGGGTCGGCTTGACGATCACGTTGCTGCCCAGGGGCTTGAGCTTCGTGGCCGTGCCGCTGACCGTGCTGGTGGTCATGTGTGCGTGGTGCCTCCTTGCGTGCGCAACCGGAAGGTGTGCGATGTGGTGCGCTTCGCCGGGAGCTCCAGTCGACGCCCCATCGAGACCGATGGAAGGGCCGACTGGCACTCAACCAGCGAGAGTGCTAACCGCAAGGTAGCACTCTCGGCGCGAGGGTGTCAACACGCCGGAACCCGGACGCGACAACGCCCCGGCCAACCGGTCGGGGCGTTGCGCGGGGGAGGTCGATCAGGCGAGGTCGACGAGCCTCCAGCCGGACGGATCCGGTAGAACGTCGCCGTTGGTGTCGCCGTTGACATCACCGTTGACATCACCGTTGTTGTCGCCAGGCGGCGCGAGCAGCAGGAAGTACACCAGCGCCGCGATCAGAATAATGGCGACGATGATGCCCAAGATCATGCCGGCACCGGTGCTGCCAGCGGGCTCCCCTGTCCCGCCGTCGTTGGGGGTATTGACGTTGACCTGGCCCATTGAATGGGTCCCTCCTCGTTCAATTCAAACTCTTGTGGCCAATGCCACGTGCACATCACAAGCAACCGGCGTGCCAACCCCTGCCGACCAGACAGACGAGCGATCGTCCGTCACAGGCGCGCCCAGGCGCGGCGCACCGACGCCACGATCTCCTCGACGCTCTCCTGCCGCAGGCGTGCCAGCTCGGCGGCGACGCGCAGCGCGGTGAGCGGCTCGTTGCGGCCGTCACGCTCAGGCCCGAGGTACGGCGCATCGGTCTCGACCAGGTAGGTGGCGGAGGGCAGCGCTCGGGCCGCTTCGCGCGGACCGAGCGCGGAACGGAAGGCGA
>CAZKFP010000026.1:0-5533 GCA_964552085.1 uncultured Steroidobacteraceae bacterium | reverse complement strand
GAGCTCACGTACGACGAGCTCGTCGCGATGCCACTGCACGAGCAGTACGTCACGATCGCCTGTGTCAGCAACGAGGTCGGTGGCGGGCTCGTCGGCAACGCCCTGTGGCGCGGCGTCCGGCTGAAGGAGCTGCTCGAGCGGGCCGGCGTGCAGTCGGAGGCGACGCAGGTCGTCGGCCGTGCCGTGGACGGCTTCACGGTCGGCTTCCCGACGGCCCACGCGCTCGCCGACGACCGCGAGTCACTCGTCGTCGTGGCGATGAACGGCGAGCCGCTCCCGGCCGATCACGGGTTCCCGGCGCGCCTCATCGTGCCGGGCCTGTTCGGGTACGTGAGCGCCACGAAGTGGCTGAGCGAGATCGAGATGACCACATGGGACGCGTTCGACGCCTACTGGGTCCCGCTCGGCTGGTCGAAGGAGGGACCGATCCTGACGCAGTCACGCATCGACGTGCCCGGCGACCGAGCCAACGTCGCCGCCGGAGTCGTGCCGATCGCCGGGGTGGCATGGGCCCCGGACCGGGGCGTGAGCGCCGTGGAGGTCCAGGTGGACGAGGAGGGATGGGTGCCGGCCGAGCTGAGCTCGCCGATCTCGGACGCGACCTGGGTGCAGTTCGTCCATCGCTGGGACGCGGCGCCCGGCGAGCATCTCCTGCGCGTGCGCGCGACCGATGGGACCGGCGAGGTTCAGACCGATCGGCGTACGCCGCCCGCTCCGGACGGCTCACGCGGCCACCACACGATCACGGTGACCGTGGCCTAGGGTCGCAGGAGAGCCGGCGGCTCGGGGACGGGCGTGACCGGGTAGAGGTGCACCTCCACCTGCACGAGCCCGTCGGACAGTGGCCGATCGGTCACGAGGCTCCACGCCTCGTATGACAGGTTCGCGACGCGCTGGTCCGGCGTCCCCACGTAGCACGGGCACGAGTCGACGACCGGCAGGGTCACGCAGCGGTCGGCGCAGACGACGACGGAGTCGGGCTCGCCCTCGGGGATGCCCCCACCGATCTCGATCGGCAGCGCGACCGTCGCGACGCCCTCCCAGCCCGCGCTCTCGGGGTAGCTCGAGGCGCGGCCGATCACGAGGCCGTCCACGGCCGCCAGCGGGGTCCCCACGGCCGCGGCCGACGAGGCGAGCGTCCCCTCGGCGCCGCCCGCGAGGCTCGCCGCCGGGTTCCCGGCGAAGGCGTACCAGTAGTCGACCTTGCCCTCGAAGTACGGGGAGCGGTGCAGCCACGTCTCGGCCCCCTCCACGCTGGCGTGCGGTAGGCGGTCGAGGGCCTCGGCGCTGAATCGCGGCTCGGAGGCGAAGACGTCGCCGTACGGGCGGTCGGGCTCGTCGAGGAGCGCCCCGACGAGGTGCGCGGCGCCCTCGTAGAAGTCGGTCGCGAAGTACCCCGAGGCGCCAAGGTCGGCGAGCGGCGCGCGGGAGTAGGCGCTGACCCGTCCGGCGGCGGTCGCCTCGTCGGCCGCGGGATCGTGCCCCTCGGATGCGCCCGGCGCGTAGCAGGCGTTCGAGTAGATCATGACCCAGCCGGGTGCCGGCCTCGCGTGCTCCGCGATCCACGCCTCGCCGTAGTAGGCGAGCGACCCGTCGGTCCAGGAGTCGGCGTGGGTGCCGACCGCGCTCGGACCGTTCAGGCCCCAGCCGTTCGTCGTCGCCGCGCTCGGCGTATCCGTGTACGGGTTTGGCGTCCCGACGCCGTGTCCGAGGTAGACGACGATGTTCGCGTCCGCGACGGCGGCAAGCACGAGCTCGACCGTCGCATCCGGCGAGTAGGCCCGAGCCACGCTGGCGCCACGTGTCTCGGCCGCGGTCGCGGCCGCCTCGGCCAGGCCGATGTAGACCGGCGTCAGCGCCTCGCCGACGGGGCCGACGATGATCGCCACCTTCGCGGGCGTCGAGGCACGGGCGGGCGCCGCGTAGCCGAGGCTGCCAAGGAGCGTCGCCACGGCGGCGGCGAGGAGGATTGGGCGCACTCGGGTCCCCCGTGGGCACAAGGGTGGGGTTCAGTGAGGGCCGTAGGATCGCATCGTGGGGGGCAGAGCGCAACGTTTTTGGTGCGCGGGTGCAACGTCAGGCGCCGGCAGGGTCGACGACCGCGTCGGCGGGATGGCGTCCGTGTCCGGGGTCCAGCGCCTCGACGATGACGTCGGCCCAGACCCGATAGCCGACGACGGACGGATGAAAGCGATCGCTCGAGAGCGAGTCGTGACGCCCACGAAGGCGGGACGGCACCTCGCCGGCGAGGTCCGCGTGCGCGACGCCCGCCCGCTCGGCCTCGATGCGGCTGATCGGCCGCAGGAAGCGGGAATACTGATCGGTGAGGAAGATGAGCGGCTCGATGCCGCGCAGGGCGCCTCGAAACGCCGGGATCCCGGCGAGCACGACGCGGGCGTTCGGGGCGGCGTTGCGAATTCCGGCAAGCGTCGCGCGGAGGTCGGCACGGAAGCGCCAGGGCAGGGTGTTGTGCGTCGCGTCGTTTGCGCCGATGACGACCGCGACAACGTCGGCTCCCGGCAGGAACGGCTCGGTCTCCGTCTCGCGCAGCGGCTCAAGGGCGCGTGGGAGCTGGATGCGGGCCACGTCGGCGGCGCGCGCACCGGCCCAGCCGTAGCTGACGACATGTACCGGCCGCGACTCCGCATCGGCGATGCGCTGGGCGATGAGGTAGGGGAGCGCATCTTCCGCTCGCTCCACGCCGACCCCGGCCGTCGTCGAGTCGCCAAGCACGACGAGACGCAGCCGATCCCCGCGTTGAGCCCCGTTTGCGGGCGCGAGGATGTGGTTGATGTAGAAGCCCGGATGGCTGGGCAGGAAGTCCATGCGTCGCAGGCGCATGAGCTGCACGGCCACGACGCCTGCAAACGCGCCGATCGCCGTCCCGAGCAGGCGAGCCAGCCCTCGCAGAAGACGTCCCATGCCGAGCACCGTACCGTCTCCGCGTGCTTGACGCCAACCGCACAATCGGACGAGTGCCACACCTCCCGCTCGTCATCGTCAATCCGACCGCGGGAGGCGGACGCGCGGCACGCCTCGTTCCGTGGCTGCGTGAACGGCTCGCGTCACGCCCGGAGGCCGCGCTGCACGTCACGCGGCGCGCGGGCGAGGGCGAGGAACTCGCGGCCCAGGCGCTCGGCCAGGGTCACGACCGGATCGTCGCGGTCGGTGGCGACGGGACGGTCCAGGAGGTCGTCAACGGCCTCCTCTCGACCTCCAGTGGCGTCGAGCTCGGCATCGTGCCGGTCGGGACCGGGAATGACCTCGCGCGCAGCATCGGACTGCCCGTCGACGCGGCCGAGGCCTGGCGCGTGGCCATGGGTCGTTCGACCCACACGATCGATGCGGCCCGCGCCCGCAACGGGGACGGGGCGGAGCGCTGGTTCGCCTCCGCCGGCGGGGTCGGCTTCGACGCGCAGGTGGCCGCGGCCATGGCGACGCGCAGGGGACGCGGCGCGGGGCGCGCGGGCTACCTGCTCACGACGCTGAGCGAGCTGCGACGGTTCGAGAACCGGCGAGTGCAGATCACCGTCGACGACGAGCGCATCACCCGCGATGTGCTCTTCGTGGCGGTCGCCAATGGCGCGTTCTACGGCGGTGGCATGCGCATCGCGCCCGGTGCAATCGTCGACGACGGCCGGCTTGACGTATGCGTCGTGGGTGACATCTCGCGCCTGACCGCCCTGCGCGAGCTCCCGAACCTTTATCGGGGCACCCATGTTCGGCATCCGTTGGTCACGATGCTCGCGGGCCAGACGATCGCGATCGAGGGAGATGGCGGCACGCGTGCGCACCTCGATGGCGAGCCGTTCGGCGCGTTGCCGCTCGATATTCGAATCGTGCCCCGTTCCCTCGTCGTCGCGGTCGCGGGGTGACAGGTCAGCGGCGATCGTGACGCCGGCGCGCCCGCCCGTGTCTGCGCTACGCTCCTCGCGATGATGAGCAACGAGGCGCTTCGACCGGGCCGGCGGCTGTACGACGCGCGGCGGAGACGCATCGGGACGATCGATGCCGTCTTCGCCGACTACCTGCTCGTCCGCACCGCCGGCCTCGTGCCGGTCGACCTGTACGTTCCGCGCCCGGACGTGGACGTGAGCGGCGACCGGCCGAGCGTGAGCTGCACGCGCGGCGAGGCCCACGAGCGCTGGCACCGCCCCCTGAAGCGCGCGCCGCATCCCGAACGATGAGCGGCTTCGGCGACCCGGTGCTCGATGCGCTCCGCGCCGCTAGCACCGTCCGGATCGAGACCTCGGCCGGCCCGGAACGGGATGTCCACGAGGCGATCATCTGGGTCGTCGTCGACGATGACGGACTGGTGCTCGTCCGCTCGTGGCGCGGCGAGCGCGGACGCTGGTACCGCGAGCTCAGGGCGAATCCGCTCGGTACGCTTCGCGTGGGCGAGATCGCCGTCGCGGTTCGCGCCGAGCCCGCCGGCGACGACGATCGCGTCGAGGCCTGCAGCCGAGGGTTCCGCGAGAAGTACGCCGGTGCGGGCGGCTCCCTCTCCGGGATGCTGCTCGACGAGGTGCTGAGCACGACGCTCGAGCTCGTTCCCACCTGAGCGCGGGTTTCGGGAGCATCGGTCTTGCAGTACCCTTAGTCCGTGATGGATGAGACGAGCACGATTCAGCCACTGAACGGCCGCGCCCCGTATGCGCCGGGCGACGCGGACGCGTTCTACGCGCATGTCGGCTCCGGTGGCAAGGTCGAGGCCGACGACTGGATGCCCGACGACTACCGGGCGGCGGTGCTCAAGTTCGTCGAGATGCACGCCAACTCGGAGCTCATGGGCGTTCTGCCGGAGCGCGACTGGATCATGCGGGCGCCGAACCTGCGGCGAAAGCTCGCCCTCACCTCGAAGATCCAGGACGAGGTCGGGCACGCGCAGCTGCTCTACCGGGTCGCCGAGGACCTCGGCAAGCCGCGCACCCAGATGCTCGCCGACCTGCTCGACGGCAAGACGAAGTTCCACAACGTCTTCCACTATCCGACGCGCTCGTGGGCCGATGTCGGCATCATCGCCTGGCTCGTCGACGCCGCCGCGATCGTCAGCCAGCAGGCACTCCGTGACTCCTCGTACGCCCCGTACGCTCGGACGATGCGGAAGATCTGCTGGGAGGAGTCCGTCCACATCATGCACGGCCGCGACGTCGTCCTGACGCTGATGAACGGGACCGACAGCCAGCGCGCGATGGTGCAGGAGGCGCTGGACCGATGGTGGGGTCCGCTCATGCAGATGCATGGCCCCCCGACCGACCCGGCGAAGGACAAGGACCTGCACTGGGGGATCAAGGCGAAGAACAACGAGCAGCTGCGTCAGGAGTTTCTCTCGATCTACGTGCCGCGCCTCCTCGAGCTCGGGCTGACGATCCCGGATCCGAACCTGCGCCACGACGAGGAGACCGGGCGCTGGGCGTACACCGAGCCGGATTGGGCGGAGCTCAAGTCGGTCGTCACCGGCCACGGGCCCGCGTCGCAGGAGCGGCTCGGCTTCCGGCGCGAGGCCTTCGCCGAGACGCAGTGGGTCCGCGAC
>CAZKFP010000025.1:0-31244 GCA_964552085.1 uncultured Steroidobacteraceae bacterium | reverse complement strand
GCGACGCTCGAGGCCGCCTTTGCCGACCTGCCGCGCGCCAGCATCGCGGCCGGCGACGGCATGCCATCGGTCCTCGATCTGTTCGTCTCGTGCGGCCTGTCCGAGAGCCGCGGCCAGGCGCGGCGGACGCTGAACGAGGGCGGGGCATACGTGAACAACGTCCGTGTCAGCGACCCGGCGGCCGTGGCGAGCCGCGACGAGCTGCTCGCGGGGCGCTGGCTCCTGCTCCGGCGTGGAAAGCGGAACCTCGCGGTGGCCGAGGTCGACGGCGGATGACGCTCGCGTTCGCGACCGGGGCCATCGCCTCCGCCCTCAGCGCCGCCGGCCTGACGGCCCTGCTCCTCTGGATCGCGACGGTCGTGACGGGCTCGAGCGAGCCGTGGTCGATTGCCCCGTGGCTCGTTCCCACCGTCGCGGCCGTCGTCGCGGTGGCGACATTTCTCGCCGAGCGGATCGTCTACCGCCGCACGATGGCGCGCATGCGTGCCGCCGGCGAGCCCTGGGCGTACCGGGCGTAGCGGCCAGCCGCGCTCAGGCTTCGTCGCCGAGGTGCTCGCGCACCCAGGACATCACGCGCTCGTGCGCTGCGTCCGGGTAGTCCACGTCACACGCCCGGCCGACCTCGGTCGCGATCGTCCGGAACAGGTCCGCGCTCTCGAGCACTGAGCGTCGCACGTCGGATGGCGAGTACCGCGACTGCGTCGCGTCGAGCTCGGCGACCGTCTCCGGCACGGCCCACCGCTCGAGGTGCCGGCCGTCGTAGTACGTGTTCGTGGCGCCGCCCGTCCGGGCCTTGGCCTGCCACTCGACGAACCGACGCATCGTCCGCGCCTGGTGCAGGTTCTGGCAGCCGACCGCCACGGCGAGCTCGCCACGGCGCAGCTTCTTCGTGATCCAGGCGCAGTGGTAGAGGTAGTCGTTCATCGCGTTGGCGACGGCGACCGGATCGGGTGGCCACGGCGCGGCGTCATCGATGGCCCCCGGGTCCGCGGCGGCGACGCGGTCGGCGAGGCTCGTGAAGCGGCCATCCTTGTCGACGAGCAGCCGGTACCCGCGCGCCAGGACGGGAAGCGCGCCCTTCGAGGAGATGATCCCCTCGATCGCGTCGATCGGGATCATGACCATGTCGACGTCGACGGCGCCCTCGAACAGGACGCGGCGTTCGAACAGACCCGCGAGCGCCGTCGCCTCCAGGAACGTGAGGATGACGGGCCCGAGGTCGTCGAGCCACGATCCGTCGCGCAGCCAGCGATCCGCATCGGTGCTGAAGACGAGCAGGTCGGTGTCCGACCACTCGTCCGCCGGATCCTCGCTGCGGGCGCGTGAGCCGAGCAGGATGAGTGCGCGGACCGAGGGCTCGCCCACCGCCCAGGTGGTGATGCGCCGGAGCGCCTCGTAGGGCGTCAGTGGCCGCGCTCCGGTCCGTGCCCGTTCGAGGACGACTCGGCCACGACCTTCTCGGCGATGTTGTGCGGCACCTCGGCGTAGTGGTCGACCTTCCAGCTGAACCTGCCGCGTCCCTGGGTGATCGACCGCAGCTCGGTGGCGTAGTGGAACATCTCGGCCTGCGGGACCTGCGCCTTGAGGTGCTGCAGCCCGTCGGCCGAGTCCATGCCGAGCACGTGCCCGCGCTTCGACGTGATCTGGCCCATGACGTCGCCCATGTACTCGTCCGGCACGACGATGTCGACCTCGAGGATCGGCTCGAGCAGTGCCGGGGAGGCGGCGTCGAATGCCTTCTTCAGCGCCTGGCTGGCGGCGACCTTGAACGCCATCTCGCTGGAGTCGACGGTGTGGTACGAGCCGTCGACGAGCGTCGCCTGCAGGTCGACGACCGGGTAGCCGGCGAGGACGCCCTCGCTCATCGCCTCGCGCAGGCCCTTCTCGACGGCCGGGATGTACTGCTTCGGCACGACGCCGCCGACAATCTTGTCGCCGAACTGGAAGCCGGTTCCCATCTCGCCAGGCACGAACTCGATGACGACGTGCCCGTACTGGCCGTGCCCGCCGGTCTGGCGCTTGTACTTGTTGTCGACGCGTGCCGCCTGGCGGATCGTCTCGCGGTACGGAACCCGCGGGGTGGCGGTCCGGACCGATGCGCCGAACTTGCGCTTGAGCCGCTCCACGATGACGTCGACGTGGGCGTCGCCCATGGCGGTCAGGATCGTTTCGCCGGTCCCGTCCTCGCGACGGATCAGGACCGCCGGCTCCTCCTCGGCGAGCCGGTGCAGCGCCTGGCCCAGCTTGTCGAGATCGGCCTTCGACTCGGGCTCGATCGCCACCTGCAGTGACGGCGCCGGAAAGTCGAGCGGCGGCAGCTCGACCGCCTGGGCCCGATCGCCGACGAGCGTGTCACCGGCCGAGGTGGAGGTGAGCTTCGCGACGGCCGCGATGTCGCCGGGACCAACCTTCGCGAGGGTCTCGGTCTCCTTGCCCTGGACCGCGAGCAGGTTGCCGACGCGCTCCTCCTCGCGGCGGTTGACGTTGTAGACGTGGCCCTGGCCGCTCAGCGTGCCGGAGATGACGCGGAAGTACGTGAGGCGACCGACGAATGGGTCGGCCGCGGCCTTGAAGACCTGGGCGACGAACGGGCCGGCGGGATCGGGGTTGAGCGTCTTTCCGTTCGCGGTCGTGCGCGTCCCGACCTCGGCCGGCGATGGCACGTGGCGAACGATCATGCTGATGAGCTCGCGCACGCCGATGTTCTGCGTCGCGGAGCCGACGAACACCGGCACGACGCTGCCCTCCCGCGTGCCCTTGTGCAGCGCCGCTTCGATCTCGGCGTCGGTGAGCGGCTCGCCCTCGAGGTACTTCTCCATCAGCTCGTCGCTCGCCTCGGCCGCCGCCTCGACGAGCGCGTCGCGTCGCGAGTGCTCGATGCCCTCGAGCTCCGGGGGGATCGGGACCTCCTTCGGCACGCCGTTCTCGTAGACGTTGGCGTGCTCCTCGATGACGTCGACGTAGCCGCGGAACGACTCAGCGGTGCCGATCGGCAGGTAGACCGGGGCGATCTTCGGGCCGAAGCGCGCCTTCAGCGCGTCGAGGGTGGCGTCGTAGTTCGCGTTCTCGCGATCCATCTTGTTGATGAAGATCATCCGCGGCAGCGCACGCGCGTCGGCGAGCCGCCAGACCTCCTCGGTGCCGACCTCGACCCCGGCCGAGGCGTCGATGACCACGATCGCGGCGTCGACGGCGGCGAGCGCCTCGACGACATCGGCCTGGAAGTCGGCGTAGCCGGGCGTGTCGACGATCGTGATGCGCACGCCCTCGTGCTCGATCGTGCCGATCCCGAGGTTGATGCTCTGGCCGCGCTTCTGCTCGTCGGGATCCCAGTCGAGCGTCGTCGTGCCGGCCTCCACCGTTCCGAGGCGTGAGATGGCGCCGGCGTCGAAGAGCATGGCCTCCGCGAGGCTCGTCTTGCCGGCGCCGCCGTGGGAGATGAGGGCGACGTTCCGGATCCGATCGGGGGTCGTGGGCTTCATCGGTGCTCCTAGCGCGTGCGGGCGAAAGGTACCGAGGCCGATGGGGACCGCCTCGGGCGGGTCGCAAGCCGGAAATGGAGCGCCATTATAGGAGCGCCGCTTGCTACGGTTGGGACCGATGCCTCCGCCGATCAGCGCCCACGCCGACTACGTGACCGACCCCGAGGGGTCTGCTGATCCGATCGGGTTCCTCCTCGACGCGCTCGCGCAGCCTGGTGCGCTCCTCCTGCTCCTGGCGGGCGTGGCGGTCGTCCTCGTCGTGCTGCTAGCCTGGGCACGCTGGCGCCCGCTCGAGGCGGCGCGCCGGCGGTTCGTCGAGGCGACCGACACGTACCACGAGTACGTGCCCTGGATGATCCGGCTCTCGGTCGGTCTGGTCCTCATCGGCGCCGGCCTGTCGCGGGTGCTCTTCATGCCGACGCTGGAAGCGGATGGCCTCGTCGCGCTCGCGCTCACCGGCACCGGGTTCCTCCTGCTCCTCGGGCTGGCGGTGCGCCCCGCCGCGCTCCTCGCGCTCGGCGTCTACCTCGTCGCCCTCGCGTTGAACCCGAAGCTCGTGATGATGCTCGAGGTCGCCGGCGGGCTGGCTGTGGCGGCGGTCCTCGGCCCGGGACGACCATCGGCCGACGACCTCCTGCGCGCCGCGTTCCCGCGTGGCCCCGGGGCGCGGGCGGCCACCGAGAACCTGGCGCGCGACCGCTACGACGACCTCGTGCCGCTGCTCGTCCGGCTGGGCCTGGGCGGGGCGTTCGTCGCGTCGGGAATCGTCGACAAGCTGCTCATCCACGATCGGGCCCTCGCCGCCGTCGAGCGGTACGGGCTGACCGGGGTCGTGCCGGTCGCTCCGGAGCTGTGGGTCGTCGGCGCCTTCCTGGCCGAGACGGTGCTCGGAATCGCCATCATCCTGGGCGTCCTGACCCGCTTCAGCGCGGCCATCGGCTTCGCGGTGCTGACCCTGGCGCTCTTCGCGCTCCCCGACGACCCGGTCATCGCCCATGTCGGGCTCCTCGGGCTCTCGTCGGTGCTCGTCGTCCTCGGTGGCGGCCGGTGGAGCGTGGACCGAGTGGTCCTGTCGCGGGCCGGGGATTGGCTGCGCACCGGCTGAGCGCGCGGGCTTTGGTACCATCGCATCCCGAATCGAGCACGAAGCGCCCCGCACGACGCGCGGGGCAGGAGGATCCATGTCCGGCCACAGCAAGTGGTCCACGATCAAGCGGCAGAAGGGCGCGAACGACGCGAAGCGCGGCGCGCTCTTCACGAAGCTCGCCCGCGAGATCATCACCGCCGCCCGCCAGGGCGGGGGAGACGTCGAGGCGAACTATCGGCTGCGGATGGCGATCGACAAGGCGAGATCGAACTCGATGCCGGCCGACAACATCAAGCGCGCCATCGAGAAGGCGACCGGCTCCGGCGCCGATGCCGAGCAGTACGACGAGGTCACGTACGAGGGTATCGGTCCGGCGAACGTGGCGGTCATCGTCGCGGCGATGACAGACAACCGCAACCGCACTGCCTCGGAGCTGCGCAGCGTCTTCACCAAGCATGGCGGCACCCTGTCGACCGTCGCCTGGCAGTTCGAGCAGAAGGGGATCATCAGCCTGCCGCTGAACGGACGTGATCCGGACGAGGTGACGCTCGCCGCGATTGACGCCGGCGCATCCGACGTCGGATCGCCCGACGGCGGGACGATCATCGTCACGACCGAGCCGGGCGACCTCGAGGCGGTGCGCCGCGGGCTGGCCGGCGCCGGATTCGAGGCCGAGAGCGCCGAGCTCTCGATGGAGCCCACGACGACGGTCGCGATCGACGACGAGAAGACCGCGAAGCAGGTGCTCCTGTTCATGGAGCGCCTCGAGGACCTCGACGACGTGCAGAACGTCTACGCCAACTTCGACATCCCCGCCGAGCTCATGGAGCAGCTCGAGGCGCAGGTCGCGTAGCGCCTAGCCGGTCGTGCCGGTCCGGCGCTTCCGGGAACGGGCGGGTGGCCCCGACGCCGCGGACGGACCGGTCGCGGCGCCGAGGTACCCGCTGAGCAATGCCCCGACGTCGGGCACGGTCTCGTGCCGGAGTCGGTAGCACTTCGATCCGACTCCGACCGAGACGAGCCCGGCCGAGCGCAGGACGATCATGTGGTGATGCATCGTCGTCTTCGGCACGCCGAACATGTCGGCCAGCTCCATGAGGCCCTTCTCGCCCTCGGAGAGGGTGCGGAGGATGCGGAGCCGCTTCTCGTCGCCGAGCGCCTTCGACAGGCGGACGAGCCGCAGCGGCGGGGTGTCGGTCTCCGCCGAGACGCTCTCGTCGGCGACGGGGTAGATGATGATGAGCACCTCGCCGAACTCGTTGTACGTCACGAGCGGGCGGTTCACGAAGCTCGGCACGAGCACGACCCGGTCGATGCCGGGCCGCGGCGCGAACTCGACGCCGTTCGTGGCGGTCGTCACGAACTGGTCGATCGGCAGCTCGCGCTGCAGCTCTCGCTTCGTCTCGGCGTCACGCTCGAGGATCGGCATGATCGTGAGCGACTCGGGCTTCCAGACGCGCTCCGACCACTCGGCGAGGAGCGCGATGAGATCGGCCTTCAGTGCCTCGCCGTCCGTGTCGAGGATGCGGCCCAGGTAGTCGGTCCACGGCTCCCACTCGGGGTGCGATGTGCGCAGGAACTCGCGCTTCGCCTCGGGATCGCCGGCGATCGCGGCCCGAATGACCGCCGTCGGCGTCATGCGGCGCGTGTCGCGCGCGTAGAACCCCACGAGGTGGAGGCGCAGCTCGTCGGGGTCGGTCGCGCGCAGGTGGTCGAGAAAAGCGTCGACGTCGCGCGGCGCGGGCGAGTCGTAGACGAGCCCGGCGAGGTTGAGGAAGGAGTCCGCGTCCCCGTGGGCGACGGCATCCGCGCGGCCAAGCAGCTCCTCGCCAGCGCGGGCGCGGGCATCGGCGATCCAGTCCGGCCCGATTTCGTACGTATCGGCCTCGTCAGTACCGGTCACGACGACGACGCTCTGCAGCAGCTCGTAGGCTGGCGACACGTCGACGGTCAGCGTCGGAGCGGTGCCGGGTCGTCGACGGGTCGGTGCCATGAGACGGACCTCGTGCGGTTCGGGTTGGTCAGGCGGGGAAGTGGAGCGAGGAGTGGCGAGCGGGCAGCTCGATCCGCTCACCGCTCAGGGCGCTGCCGGCCACGATCAGGGCGTGGCCGACGCGAATGCGCAGGCCGGGGCGGGCGTGCCGCGGCCCCGCGTGGAGGTGTGCCTGACGATCCCGGATCAGGTCGTCCAGGACGCCGGGGTTCGGCAGAATCATCATTGCTTCTCGTTTACCGTCCCTTCGTCCGACCAGGGAGTTCGTGTCCGACATCTTTCGGACGTGCCCATAGCGTACGACACACTTCGTACGATGTCAACCCCGCCGTACGGACAATTTCGCCTACCATGCTCGCGTGATCACGCTGGGCATCGATCCGGGGACGGCCGTGTGCGGTTTCGGAGTCGTGTCGCTCGACGGGGGATCGCTGCGCCTCATCGATGCGGGTTGCATTCGAACGCCGGCCGACGATACCGATGCGAACCGGTTGCAGCAGCTGCACGACGCCCTCCGCGCGCTCATCGCCGAGCACCGGCCGCAGCGCGTCGGGGTCGAGCGGCTCTTCTTCCAGCGCAACGTCCAGACCGCCATGGCGGTCGGCCAGGCGCGCGGGATCGCGCTCCTCGCCGCCGCGGAGGCCCGGCTGCCGATCGACGAGCCGACGCCGAACGAGGTGAAGCAGACGATCTGCGGCAACGGCTCCGCCGACAAGCGGCAGGTCGCGGCAATGGTCGAGCGGCTCCTCGGCGTGAGCCTGGCGGGCGTCCCCGACGACGCGACCGACGCCCTCGCCATCGCCATCGGCTGCGCGTACCGCGCCGCCTCGGAGCCGAGAGCGGTGATCGGTTGATCGGCTCGCTGCGCGGTGTCGTTGCGCACATCGGCCTCGATTTCGCGCTCATCGAGGTCGGAGGCATCGGCTATCGCGTCGTCGCGGGGCCCGCCCTGCTCGCGAAGCTGCGCAGCGGGACCGAGGCATCGGTCTACACCCATCACCTCGTGCGCGAGGACCAGCAGGCGCTCTTCGGCTTCGCGACGACCGAGGAGCTCGCCTTCTTCGAGCTCCTCATGACGGTCTCGCAGGTCGGCCCGCGCCTCGCGCTCGCCATCACCGCGGCGCATCCGGTGACGAGGCTGCAGCTGGCGATCGTCACCGACGACGTCGACGTCTTCACCTCGGTCTCGGGCGTCGGCCGCAAGACGGCGCAGCGGATTATCCTCGAGCTCAAGGAGAAGGTCCACGCTGCCGGCATCGCCGCGGGTGGTGCCGGTTCGACCGACTCGGACGTCGTGGCCGCCCTCGAGTCGCTGGGCTACTCGGTCCAGGAGGCGCGGCGGGCCGCGGGCGCGGTGGCGGGAACGAACGGCGAGCTCGACGCCCGCATCAGGGCCGCACTCCAGGAGCTGGCGCAGCGCCGGTGACCGAGCGCGACTGGAGCGATCCGAGGGTCGCCGAGCACATCCTTCGCACGTACCGCGTGTGGGCCGTCGTCGGGTGCTCGTCGCACCCGTGGCGGGCGTCCTTCGGGGTCTCGCGCTACCTGCTCAGCCAGGGCTACGGCGTCGTGCCGGTCAACCCGAACGAAGAGCTCGTCCACGACAAGCCGGCCTATCCCGATCTCGTCTCGGTGCCGGTCGATCCGCGCGCGCCGATCGAGGTCGTCGACATCTTTCGTCGCTCCGACCTCGTCATGCCGCACGTCGAAGAGGCGATCGCCATTGGCGCGAAGGCGATCTGGATGCAGCTCGAGGTCTGGAACGAGGATGCCGCCAGACGCGCGGCCGACGCCGGCCTGGAGGTCGTCATGAATCGGTGCCCCGCGATCGACCACCCCGCGATGATCGGGGCTCGGCGCGCCTGAACGGCGGGATCGGCCTCAGTCGCGACGGAGGACGAGGCCGATGTGCCCGTACGGTGGGCGTGGGTCGGTGTACGTTCGGACGCGGTCGTCGTCCGGCGACTCGGCCACGAGATCCCAGAGCCGGTTCTGCGCGTCGAAGCTGACCTCGGCCAGCTGTGGCCAGCGGTCGAGCATGCGCAGGCCGATCTCGTTGACGAGGTGCTGGATCGAGAGGCTGACGAACTCGTGGAAGACGGCGTTCGCGAGGTCGGCGACCTGCTCGGCGGCGACGTAGCGCGCCGGATCGGAGAGGACCGCGTGCGCGGCATCGGTGTAGCGCCAGCCGATGTCGCACCAGATGTAGAGCGGCCGGTCCCGGCGCTCGGGCAGGGTCGTGTGCTCGTCGCGGGCGAAGTCGGCGAACGCGGAGCCGGTGAGCTTGATGAGCTGGAGCTCGCGCCGGCCCGACTCATGGTCGGTGACTTCGACCGTGCCGTCCGCGTCGCGCGAGAGCTCGAGGCGCGCGGTGCCGAAGTCGCATCGATCGCGCGCGAAGAGCCGGTCGGAGGCCTCGAAGCCGTCCGTTCCCGGGACGATGGCGGCGGGGAAGGGCAGGTCGCGCCCGTGCATCGTGAGGCGCTCCATGTGCGGGTACGTGTCGAGGAACGCGGTCCCGACCTCGAGGAGCCACTCTTCGAGGGCGCGACCACGGGCGCCGAGCGAGACGGCGTGGATGAAGTTCTTCATCGTGTCGGTGGCGACGACGAGGCGGTTGTCGCCCTTCGTATACGCGTCGAGGAAGGCGGTGCCGTGGACGACGACCTCGATCTCGGCCGCGCTGAGCGTGTTGTCGCGGCCGACGAACGGCGACTCCGGTACGGGCGTGATGCCGGTGAGCGGCTCGGCGTGCGTGCGGTACACCTTGACATCGGCCTTGCCGTACCGGATCTCGTGACTCACGAGCCGTCTCCCGCCTCGTCCGGCGGGCCGAACAGCTCCGCCGCCGCGCGCCGGATCTCCTCGTCCAGTGCGCCTTGCGCGTCCGGCTCGGACTCCCAGCGGGTCACGAGCTCGCGAAACTGCGCGTTGCCCGAGACCGCTGCGATCCGTCGCGCCCCGTCGATCGGCTGGCTCACCTCACCGAGGATCGAGGCCGCCGCGTGGAGCGCCAGCAGCTGACCGGCGCGCGAGGCGTCCCAGCCCTCGAGGCCGATCTCGGCCATGAGCCGGTCCGTCGCGGCGGCGAGGTCCCGCTCTTCGCCCTCGTCGGGGAGCGACAGCGCGATGAGGGCGGGGGACTCGACGCCCTCCTCGATGAGCCGGTGGGCAGCGCGGACGAGGCCCTCGCGGTCGATTTCGCCGACCATGTGGCGCGAGACCTCGAGTGCGATCGCCTCGCGCAGCTCTTCGCGCAGCGGACGCGGGCCGCGCTGGAGCGCCATGCGGTCGGCGGCGATAAGGACGACGTCGTCGAGCCCGCGGCGCAGCTCCTCGCCGCGATCGGCGTGCAGGGCGCGCTCGAGGATCGGGATGAGGTCGGTCCGCGGCCGACCGGCGACGAAGACGACGAAGCGAAAGCCGAAGCGTCCCTCGTACGCCTCGTTCAGCGCCGTGAGCTCCTCTCCGACCCAGGCCGGCTCGCCGGCGCCGCCCTCCTCCTCGGGCTCCTGCTCGCGGCGCGAGCTCTCCGACATCCGCGCAGGATCGGCGCCGATCCGCGGGTGGGCGTCGAGCAGCTCGATCTGTTCCTCCTCGGGCATCTCGCGCGCGGTCGCGCGGGCGGCTTCGAACAGATCGTCCTCGGTTTCGAAGGGGCGCGCGTCGGCGAGGCGCCCGAGGAAGCGCGGCGCGCCCTCGAAAAGCGGGGAGAGGGCGGCGACGAACGCGTCGCGCTCCATGGCGTTGAGCTCGTCGAGGGCGTGCACGCGCTCAGCTGCCCCGGTACGTGCTCATCCCGTACGGGCTGAGCAGGAGCGGGACGTGGTACGAGCGGCGTACGTCGGTGACTCGCAGGGCGAAGCCGGCGCTCTGGAAGAATGCGTCCGGCTCGTCGGCATAGCCTCCGACGTCGAAGGCGAGCTGGTAGTCGCCCGCGGCGAGTTCAGCGCCGTCGAGCAGGTCGTGGATGCGCCCATCGGCATCGGTCCGAAGCTCGCTCACGAGCTCGGGGCTGCCGTCATCGGCGAGGCGGAAGAGGGCCACCTCGAGCCCGACGGCGGGCTCTCCGCTGGCGAGGTCGAGGACGTGCGTGCTGATCGTCGGGCGTGCGTCGGCCATGCCTTCCTCCGGTATGCCCCGCCATCATGCCCGATGCGCCGCGGCGTATGCTGGGCCGCATGGCAGACCTGCAGATCCGGGTCGGGGACCTGCGTTTCACCGCCCGCTGGGAGGAGGCCGCGCCGAGGACGCGCGACGCCCTGCGCGCCTGGCTTCCGATCCGTTCGAAGCTCATCCACTGCAAGTGGAGCGGCGAGTCGACCTGGGTCCCGTTCGGCGACGAGCGTCCCGACGTCGGCTTCGAGAACCACACGTCGCACCCGGCCCCCGGCGACCTGCTCATCTACACCGGCGAGATGAGCGAGTGCGAGATCCTCTTCCCGTACGGCGCGGCCAGCTTCAGCTCGCGCGTCGGCCCGCTCGCTGGCAACCACTTCGCGACGCTCGTCGACGGCCGGGAGCAGCTCGCCGAGATGGGGCGCCGCGTCCTGTGGGAGGGCGCGCAGGAGATCGAGATCAGCGAGTAGGTCGCGGCATACTGGCGTGGTGAGCGACAGGATCGTCGTCGGCGGCAGCGTCGTCACCGCGACCGGGACCGTCCGGGCCGACGTCGCGATCAGCGGCGAGCGGATCGAGCGGATCGGGCCGGAAGTCGATGGCGACGGCGAGCGGATCGACGCGACCGGCCTCCTCGTCCTACCCGGCGTCATCGACGTCCACACGCACCTGCGCCTGCCGAGCGAGGCCCAGCCGGAACGGTTCCGGCAGGACACCCTCGCCGCCGCGCACGGCGGCACGACGACGGTCCTCACGTTCAACAACCCCGGCACCGGGCTCAGCGAAGCGGGTGCCCGCTCGCTCATCCGCGGCCTGGACGAGTTCCGCGAACGGACCGCCGGCGAGGCGGCGATCGACTACGGCCTGTGCGCGGTCGTCACCGGCCAGCAGGACGACCCGGCGGCCGAGCTGCCGGACCTGATCGCGGCCGGCGTGCCGACGTTCAAGGCGTTCATGGTCTACGACTTCGCCCTGGCCGATGGCGCCCTCGAGCGGGTCATGCGCACCGCCGCCGCGCACGACGGCATGCTGCAGCTGCACTGCGAGGACCCTGCGATCATCGATCCGCTCGTCGCAGCGGCACTGCGCGCCGGCCGGACGGGGCCGCGTGTCCACGCCGCGTGCCGGCCCCCCGAGGCGGAGGCCGCGGCGACGCGCCGGGCGATCGAGGTGGCCCGGCGGGCGGAGGCACCGCTCTACGTCGTTCACCTCTCGTGCGAGGGCGCGCTCGAGGCGGTTGCCGAGGCGAAGGCTCGCGGCGAGCCGGTGTACGCGGAGACCTGCCCGCACTACCTGACCCTGACCGACGCGCTCTACGACGACCCGGACGATGCCGAGGTCATGAAGCGCGTCATCTCGCCGCCGCTCCGCTCTTCACGCGACGTCGAGGCCCTCTGGGCCGGGCTGCGCGACGGCACGCTCGACGTCATCGGCAGCGACCACGTCCCCGACCGGCTCGACACCGAGAAGCGGCTCCCCGCGCCGCCGTTTCCGGAGATCAGCAACGGCGGGCCGGGTATCGAGACGCTGCTCGGCGTCGTGTACTCGGAGGGCGTGGCGGCGGGACGGCTCGGCGTGGAGCGCATGGTCGACCTGCTCTCGACGACGCCGGCGCGCCTCTTCGGCCTGCCGTCGAAGGGCACGATCGAGGTCGGGCGTGACGCGGATCTCGTCCTGTGGGACCCGTCCGCGACCCGCACACTGCGCCAGGAGGACCTGCACCACACGAGTGATTACACCCCGTACGAGGGCCGTTCGCTGCGGGGCGCGCCCGCGCGCGTCCTGAGTCGCGGTGCCGCGCCCGGAGCTCTGCCGGGGCGCTTCATCGAGCGGCGCCTCGGATGAGACGCGGTGGCAACCGATCCGACCCTGGCGGCGTCCCTACGGGCATGAGACTCGCTCCTGCCCTCGTCGTTCTCGTCCTCGCTCTCGCCGCGTGCGGGTCCGCCGAGCCCCCGGGCGGCGAGGTGGACGCCGAGGGGAGCTGGCGGCTGATCGCGGGCGAGACGGCGCAGGGCGACGTGCCGCTCGTCGACGGGCATCCGATCACGCTGACGATCGCCGGGTCGGAGTTCGACGGGACGGCGGCGTGCAACCACTACGGCGGCCGCCTCGCCGCGCGCGGCGGCGGCGTCGCCTTCGAGGAGATCGCCATGACGGCGATGGGCTGCGAGGCGCCGGTCGCGGCGTCGGAGGCCGCGTACATGGCGGCCCTGTCCGCCGTGACCGCCGTCGATCGGGACGGCGAGGAGCTCGTTCTCGGTGGCCCGAACACGAGCCTTCGCTTCGAGGCGCTGCCGCCACCGCCGACCGCCGAGCTGCTCGACACGACGTGGTTGCTCGAGACGGTCGTCGCCGGCGCGGTCGCCAGCTCACCGGTGGGGGAGCCGGCGACGCTCGAGCTGCGCTCGGACGGAACGCTGAGCGGCTCGACCGGGTGCCGGGGCTTCGGCGGCGCCTGGGTCGAGCGCCGCGGCGAGATCCTCGCCCACGCGCTCGCGATGACCGACAACGCGTGCCCACCCGACGTGAGCGAGCAGGATGCACACGTCGCGAGCGTCATCGGTGATGGGTTCGCACCGACGCTGGAGGGCGATCGGTTGACCCTGACCGATGCGGACGGGTCCGGCCTGGTCTACCGCGCCCGGGAGTAGCGCCGAAGCTGTACCCTTGACCCTTGATCCGATCGCACAGCCGTCTCTCCCGGCGCAGCTCAGCCGACCTTCGCGCCATCGACCGCGCGACGAAGCGGATCGAGGAGCTGAGCACGATCCTGGATCGCCAGATCAGCGATGACGCGCGTCCAGAGGAGCAGCTCAAGCACCTTCGGCAGGCCACCGGCCAGATCACTCGATCGGCGAATGACGGGATCCAGGCGTACCGGCGGGTGTCGCAGGCGCTGCGTGCCGAGGCCGAGCACGCGAACGCCGACGCGGCGGAGATCGCGCGTGCGACGGAGGTCCTGGCGGGTGCGCGATCGAGGATGCTCGAGGCGCTCGAGGCGGCGAGCCGTCGCTATCCCTGGGCGGCGCCCTGGGGATCCGTCAAGGACGACGCCGACGCGGAATAGCGAACGACCCGGCGGGTCTCCCCGGCCGGGTCGTATCGGTGCGTGAGCGCTTCGCCTAGCGGCGGAAGCAGTCGCTGCAGTAGACGGGCTTCGTGCCGGTCGGTCGGAACGGAACGCGGGCTTCCTTGCCACAGCCATCGCAGGTGGCGCTGAACATCTCGCGCGGACGGTCGCCGTAGCCACCGCCGCCGCCGCCGTAGCCGCCGCCGCCGTTGCCGTAGCCACCCGAGCTCTCGCCGCGGGCCGCCTTCTTGGCGGCGCGGCACGCCGGACATCGGCGCGGCTCGCTGAACTGACGGTCGGCGTAGAACTGCTGGTCGCTCGCGGTGAACGAGAACTCCGTGTTGCAGTCGACGCACGACAGCGTCTTGTCGGTGTAGGTGAACAAAAGAAAAAGACTCCTTCTCGTGCGGCCTCAGCGAGCCATCTCGCCGTAATAGCCGTGAGAGGAGCGTTCGTGGTGCCGCGCGGTTGTTTGATGCCCACGTGGGGCGTTGCTGCAGAGAAGCATACCACGGATTCCGTGGCCGTCTAGACTCGAGACGCGTGCGGGCCGGCCGCATTGCGCGGCGGCCCGTCCGATCCTTGCGCGCGGTCGTAGACTTCGATCGGTGGCACGTGACGAGAAGCTCGAGGTCCTGCGGCGAGTTCCCCTGTTCCGGAAGATGAGCGCCCGCCAGCTGGAGCGCCTGGGACAGCTCGCCGATGAGGTGGAGGTCGGACTGGACAAAGTGCTCGCCCAGCAGGGTCGCGCGGGTCACGAGTTCTTCATTGTCCTGGACGGCCAGGTCAGCGTGCTCGACGGGCGAAAGCCGGTCGCGCAGCTGCACCGCGGCGATTTCTTCGGCGAGATCTCCCTACTCGACGGCCGGCCTCGGACGGCGACCGTCCGTGCCGATGGCATCACTCGGCTGCTCGTCATCGGCCACCGTGAGTTCCACGCCCTGATGGACGAGTTTCCCGACGCGCGCGATGCGGTCCTGGCCGCGGTGGGCGAGCGCCTTCGCCGGCTCGGAGGCGACGAGCCGGGGTGACCGATCGCGATCGGCGCGTCCTGGGGCCGAGCGGGGATGCTCCACCGGGAGCTGGCGTCGGTTGACAAGGGGTTGTTGGGCCGGCGACGGCGGTACGGTTAGGCTGAACGCCATGCCCGCACCGGCCCGATGAGCCGCGTTCCCGCAGCCGTGCGCGGCGTCGTCGCGCGGTTCCTGCCCGAAGGCGCGGCGGTCCTGTCGGTCCTCATCTTCGGCAGCTACGTCATGGGGCTCGTCCGCGACCGGATCTTCGCCCGCACGTTCGGGGCGGGATCGGAGCTCGACGCGTACAACGCGGCCTTCGTCCTGCCTGAGCTCCTGCTCGACGTGCTCGTCGAGGCCGGCCTGGCGGCCCCGTTCATCCCGATCTTCCTCCGGCTGCGCGCCGGTGCCGACCCGGCGGAGGGGGACCGCTTCGCCCGGACGATCTTGACGGCCGCGGTGACCGTCATGGGCGTCGCGGCGGCACTCATGTTCGTCTTCGCCGAAGCGACGACCGGGCTCATCGCGCCGGGCTTCGTCGGCGAGCAGCGCGAGCTGTACGTCTCGCTCTTCCGCGTCATGCTCATCACGCCGATCCTCTTCGCCGCCTCGCTCACGCTCGGCCAGGTGCTCCTGTCGGAGCAGCGATTCTTCTGGTACGGCATCGCGCCGCTCCTCTACAACGGCGGGATCGTGGTCGGGACGGTCGCCCTGAGCGGCGAGCTCGGGATCTACGGCCCGGCCATCGGCGCCGTCATCGGCGCGGCGGCCCACCTCGGCAGCCGGTTCGTCGGCCTGCGCGGAAGCCGCTTCAGGGTTGGGCTGGGCTGGGAGGCACGGACCGCATCGGTGCGCGAGTTCGTGCGGCTCATGCTGCCGAAGATGGTCAGCCATCCGGTGGAGCCGATGACCTTCCTCTTCTTCACCGCGGTCGCGTCGGGCCTCGCGGCCGGCAGCGTGACTGCGCTCAGCTTCGCCCGCAACTTCCAGAGCGTGCCGGTGAGCCTCGTCGGCGTCGCGTTCGCGCTCGCCGTCTTCCCGGCGCTCTCGACCGCGCACGCCATCGGGGACCGGCGCGGCTTCCTGCGCCTGCTCTTCACGAACCTCGCGAGCATCGCGCTCATCACGACGATCGCCGCGGTCGGGCTCATCGTCGTCGGCGAGCTGGCGATCCGGGTTCTCCTCGGCGGCGGCGCCTTCGACGCGGAGGACGTGGCGCTCACCGCAACCGTCCTGGCCGCGTTCGCGATCTCCGTTCCGTTCGAGAGCCTGGCGCACCTGCTCAGCCGCGCCATCTACGCGACGCGTCACACGCTCCTGCAGGTGCTCGCCTCGCTGACCGCCCTCGGGATCACCGTGCTCGCGACGCTCGCGCTCCTGCCGGGGCTCGGGATCGTCGCGATCCCGCTCGGCTTCGCGATCGGCCAGGCGGCCAAGGTCGTGCTCCTCGCGATCGCGCTCGCGGT
Source organism: uncultured Steroidobacteraceae bacterium (assembly GCA_964552085.1). Taxonomy (GTDB): domain Bacteria; phylum Chloroflexota; class Limnocylindria; order QHBO01; family QHBO01; genus JACDBZ01. The sequence continues at coordinate 15,011 of CAZKFP010000025.1, read as the reverse complement.
GCGGCTGCGGGGGCTGCCCGATGCGTCCGCCCCGGGAGCCGAGCCCGCGCCCTGAGTCGCGCCCGGCCCGCCGCGTCAGGATCCGGCGCGCGGGGTCGTGGGAACGAGGACGATGAAGCGGCCGTCGCGCTCCGGGTACTGGCCCTCGGGACGGGACCAGCCATCGCGGCCGGTGCCGACCGGCCAGTTCCGTTCGAGCTCGGCGAGGTCCTCGAAGTTGCCTGGCTCGTCGGATGGACCCCAGATGGATGAGATGCGGGGATGCCACGGGTCGAGGATGTAGGCGCCACTGATGACGGCGTCGGCGAAGAGCGTGGGATCGGCGTCGGCGCGGTAGCCGGTCATGACCCAGCTGTGGGCGCCCCACCACGGGAACATGACGACCGGCTTGTCCATCTCGCTGATCGCGATGGCGGAGCCGCGCAGCGCATCGGTGTACGTGTAGTACGCGCGCACCTCGTAGTCAGGCGCGCCGTACGCGGCGAGCGCCTTGCCGACGGCGGCCGGGCCCCAGCCGCCATTCAGGCTGTCCGACAGCGCCTCCCACTCGCCGATGCGGTCCTTGATGCCCTGCTGGAACTCGGGCGAGGGGTTCCCGAGCCCGAGGATCGTCAGGACCATCTGCGTCGCCGCGACCGCGCAGTCCTCTTTGGTCAGCTGCGAGGTGAAGACGGCCGAGTGGTCCTCGACGAGCTTCACATCGACCGCCGTCCGGATGAGCGGCGTCGGCGTCGGGGCGGGGGTCGCCGACGGTCCGAGGGTCGGCGTCGGGCGCGGGGTCGGGGAGGCGGTCGCGCTCGGCTCCGGCGTCACGACGACCGTCGGCAGCGTCGAGCGGTCCGGGGGTGGGTCGACGAACGTCTCGATGCGCGAGGCGAGGCGGTCGAACCGCTCGCCCATGCCGAGCACGTTCCCGCGCACGACCGTGAAGCCCGTGGCGAACAGGACCACGAACGTGAGGATGGCGGCAGGCCAGCGTCGAGGCCTCCGACGCGGCGATCTCGAGTGCATGGGCGCCGACGAGGATGACAGGCCCGATCGGCTACGGCAACATGGGCCGATGGCCGTGTGCCGCTCCCTCGTGCTCGCGCTGCTGCTCGGCGTGGCAGGCTCGCTTGCGCCCTCGACCGTCGCGGCGGACACGACGACGCGCGTCTCGCAGCGCTACGAGATCGGCGCAACGCTCGACCCGGCCACCGGGCGGCTCGACGCGGTCGAGGTGCTCGAGCTCACGAACCGCGCTGCCGGGCCGATCGACCACGTCAACCTGTCGATGATCCCGCGCGCGCTCGGCTGGCTGGCGAGTGACGGGCCGGTCACCGTCGACGGGGTCGAGGTCGCGACCGAGTGGACGACCTCGATCAACCTCCGCGTCCCGCTCGGCGAGCTCGCGCGGGGCGAGACGGCGAGGATCTCGATCCCGTTCGCGCTCGAGGTCGGGAGCAGTCCCGAGACCTTCTCGGCACGCACGAGCCGCGACAACGGCGTGCTCAGCTTCGGCCAGTGGTTCCCGATCGTCTCGACCGAGCACGAGGTGTACGGCATGGGCGATCCGCAGATCTCCTTCACAGCCGATGCGATCCGCCTTGAGCTCGAGACGACGACGCCCCTCCGCCGCGATGCGGTCGCGTGTCCCGGCCTCGTGACCGCGCCCGAGGTTGAAGGCACCTCGTGGGTCTGCGAGACGACCGACGTCCGCGATTTCAGCTTCGTCGTGAATCCCCGCTTCCGGCTCACGCAGCGCGACGTGGACGGCATCGCGCTGCGCGTCTACACCGAGACGGTCGATGGCACGGTCACGGCCGACCTCGCGCAGCGCGGGCTCATCGGCCTGTCGGAGACGTTCGGCGCGTACCCGTGGGACGACCTCGTCCTGGCGGAGGTCGGGGCCGGCGGCGGGTTCAGCATGGAGTACCCGCGCATGATCCACCTCACCCGCGGCAAGGTGAGCGATCCGTACGTCGTCTACCACGAGGTCGCGCACCAGTGGTTCTACGCCCAGCTCGGCAACGACCAGCAGCGCGAGCCGTGGCTGGACGAGGGCTTCGCCGACTTCAGCGCGCGGTACCTCATGGGCATCGGCCCGAACCAGTGCTCGACGCGACCGGTGAACAGCGAGGTCTTCTCATGGCCGGCCGGACCGGTCAGCGGCGGCGACTGGACGAGCTGCGACGGGTACTTCCACGCCGTCTTCTACCGGGGCACCGAGTTCCTGAACGCCGTCCGCGCCGCGATGGGCGAGGAGGCGTTCTTCCGAGCCATGCGCTCGTGGGTCGAGCGCAACCGGTTCGGTTTCACGACGGAGGCACGCCTTCTCGGCCACCTGGCCGCCAGCACCGATGCGGACCTCGTCCCGATCTTCGACGCCTACCTCGTCGACTACGAGGTCACTGCGCCGAAGGCGCGTCACGCACTGCGCAAGGCCTCCTGAACGCGGCACGCGCCGGGAGCGGCCTCAGGGGAGCGATGCGTAGCCCGTCGTGGTCAGGAACTCGGCGAACTCGTCGGCAAGGACGAGCTCGTCGAGCAGGCCGGCGGCCGCGTCCCACGGGGCATCGGGCTGCGACGTTCGCAGGCTCGAGAGCTCCTCGTCGCGGATGGCCGCGTAGCGCTCGACGGTCATCGGTGTCCCGTCCTCGAGCGGCGTGCTCCGGGTCCGCCATTGCCAGAGCTGTGACCGGCTGATCTCGGCGGTCGCAGCGTCCTCCATGAGGTTGTTGATGGCGGCCGCGCCGCTGCCGGCGAGCCAGCTGGCGAGGTACGCGAGGCCGACCGAGACGTTCGCGCGCACCCCGCCTTCGGTGACCGCGCCGTCCGGCACCGCCACGTCGAGCAGGTCGCGGGCCGTGACGCTGACCTCCGGGCGCAGCCGGTCCTTCTGGTTCGGGCGCGAGCCGAGGGTGGCGTCGAAGATCTCGCGCGCGACCGGGACGAGGTCCGGGTGGGCGACCCACGTGCCGTCGAAGCCGTCCGACGCCTCGCGCTCCTTGTCGGCGCGAACCGCCTGCAGCGCCTGCTCGGTGACCTCGGGGTCGCGGCGCGAGGGGATGAAGGCCGACATGCCGCCCATCGCGTGCGCCCCGCGGCGGTGGCAGGTCTGGACGAGCAGCTCGGTGTACGCGCGCATGAACGGCACGGTCATCGTCACGAGGGCCCGGTCCGGCAGGACCATGTCGGAGCGAGCCCGGAACTTCTTGATGATGCTGAAGATGTAGTCCCAGCGGCCGGCGTTCAGGCCGGCGGCATGGTCGCGCAGCTCGAACAGGATCTCATCCATCTCGAACGCGGCGAGGACCGTCTCGATGAGCACGGTCGCGCGCACCGATCCCTGCGGGACGTCGAGACCTTCCTGCGCGGCGACGAAGACCCGGTTCCAGAGCGCTGCCTCGAGATGGCTTTCGAGCTTTGGCAGGTAGAGGTACGGGCCTGATCCGCGGTCGAGCAGCTCGCGGGCGTTGTGGAAGAACCAGATGCCGAAGTCGAAGAGGCTCGCGCTCATCGGCTTCCCGTCGACGACGACGTGTTCCTCGTCGAGGTGCCAGCCGCGCGGCCGGATGCAGAGCGTCGCGATCTCGTCGTTCAGTGCGTAGGCCTTCTCGTCGGTCTGGAAGGCGAGCGTCCGCCGAACCGCCTGCGAGACGGCCCAGTGCCCGGTCACGACGTTCTCCCAGGTGGGGGAGAGCGAGTCCTCGAAGTCGGCCATGAAGACCGATGCGCCCGAGTTGAGCGCGTTGATGAGCATTTTCGGCTCGGCGGGGCCGGTGATCTCGACGCGTCGATCGTCGAAGTCCGATGGCGTCGGGGCGACGCGCCAATCCGGGTCGCGGCTCTCGATCGGGTTGGGGAGGAAGTCCGGCAGCTCGCCGGCATCGATCCGCGCCTGCCGGAACCCGCGGTCGGCGAGGAGCCGCTCCCGCTCGGAGTTGAAGTTTCGGTGCAGCTGCACGACGAACGCGAGCGCCTCGGGGGTCAGCACCTCGTCGAGGTGGTCGACGGATCGCGTGACGTCGATGCCGTGGGGCAAGATCGGCCTCCAGGTACGGTGACGTTGATCATAGGTTGCCGGCGAGCCACGCCGTCCGGCACCCGGCACTTCAGCCCGGGCCCGGCTCCTTTGCGGTTCGGTCGCGCTCTGAGCCGATCTTGCGCCCGGCGGCGCAGTCCTCGATGAGCGTCGCCAGGCGGCGCTCGCGCGTGTCCTCGCGCTTCGCCGACACGACCCACCAGGTGGCCAGGCGCCGGTAGCCGGGCGTCTGCGCCCGCCACCAGGCGCTCGCCGAGGCATCGGCGTCGAGACGCGCCCGGTAGGCCGGTGGCAGGTCGGCTGGCCGGTTCTCGTACGAGTAGATGCCTGTCCTGTCGGGCTTCCTCGCCTCGAACGCGGCCAGGCCCGCCGGATGCGCCCGGCCGGCCGCGATGAGCGCCTGCATCCTGGCGATGTTCACCGCGCTCCACGAGCTGCGCTTCGTCCGCGGCGTGAAGCGGTTCGCGTGCACCTCCTCATCCACCCGTCGCGCCACGCCGTCGATCCAGCCGAAGCAGAGGGCCTCCTCGACCGCCTCGACGTACGTCATCGACGGCTTCGGCACGCCCTTCCGGTAGTAGCCGACCCATTGCTCGCGCGACGTGTCGTGGTTCGCCTCCAGCCAGGCGCGGAACTCCGTGGCGGCGGCGAAGACGACGACCTGGCCGGACGCCGCGCGTCGGTCGTCGGCCCGACCGTCGCCGGTCATCGGCGGGCACCGGGACGGATGGCGGACGGGGCGGCTATCCGGTATCGGACGTTCACGGCTCGCATCAGCGCCTATCATCGTGCACAGGGACAACCGATCACGGAGGGAACATGCCGCTCTACCTCGACGAGCACGAACACATCCCGGGTCTGAAGGCGGATGCGCTTGCGCAGGCGCATGCGCGCGACGTCGAGGTCGGCGCCGGGTACGGAGTCAACTACCTGCGCTACTGGTTCGACGAGGCGACCGGCAAGGTCTTCTGCCTCGTCGACGCGCCGAGCCCGGAGGCCGCTGAGCAGGTGCACCGCGAGGCTCACGGACTCGTGGCGGACCGTTTGATCCCGGTGGCCGAGGGCGCCTGAGGCGCTAGCCGGCCGAGGCGTACGCGATCGCAGCTTCCAGGGACGCGCGCCTCCCATCCGCCATCGCCGCCTCGAGCGCCTCCGCACCGAGCGTTCGGGTCAGGCCGGCGAGGAACTGGTCGAGTTCGGCAGTGGCCGCTGCCGAGAGCGGCGCCCCGACCGCCTGTCGCAGGCCGGCGGCCATCCCGAGCAGCCTGGCAGCCCGTTCCGGCTCGGCCTCGGCGACCCCGGCAAGGCGCTCGAGCATCGACGCCACCCCGACACGGTCACCGAGCTCGCCGCGGAGCGAGAGGCTCCGCCGGTAGTTCTTCGCCGCTCCGTCGAGGTCGCCCTCCTGCGCCGCGACGTCGCCCAGGCCCGCGAGCATCCGTGCCTCGGCGCGCTGGTCTCCGAGGCGGTGATACAGGCCCAGCGCGTCCTCGTACCGCGTCCGGGCCGCCGCGAGGTCGCCACGCCGGCGGCTGACGAGCGCCAGGCGCGAGGTGGCCTGCGCCACGCCCCAGAGGTCGCCGAATTTCTCGAACGTCTGGATGCTCTCTGCGTACAGATCGTCGGCTTCCGCATCCCGCCGCTGACGAGCCTCGAGGTCCGCGAGGTTGAGCAGGGTGAGGGCGACGCCCTGGAGGTCGCCGCCGGCGCGTGAGAGCTCGATCGCCTCGCGGTAGAGCTCGCGCCCGCGGTCGAAATTGCCCTGCTCGATCGCGGCGCTCGCGACGTTGTTGCAGGCCGCCGCGATCGCGAGTGGGTTGCCGAGCTCGCGCAGGAGCAGGAGGCTCGCCTCGTGCGCGGCCGATGCGGCGCCCGGGTCGCCTCGCTGCGTCGCCAGCACGGCCGCACCGGTGAGCGCGTTCGCGCGGCGCGCCGAGATCTCGCCACCGGTCCGGGCGAGCGCACGCTCCAGCCACGCGCTGCCCTCGACGAGGTGCCCGCGGATCTCCCAGAATCGCCACAGGCCCGACGCGAGCGTGAGCTCCGCGTCCGCGCCGTTCGGGTCCTCGTGGGCCCACTGCAGAGCAGCGCGCAGGTTGTCGTGGTCGTCGGAGAGCCGCTGGAGCCACGTCGCCTGCTCCGGGCCCACGAAGAAGCCCGAGCGCGCCTGCCCGACGAGCGCGATGAACCAATCCCGGTGGCGCTCGTACAGTGCCGGTGCCTCGGCGGACTCCGAGAGCCGCTCCTGCGCGTAGTCGCGGATCGTCTCGAGCAGGCGGTATCGTGCCTCGTTCGATCCCTCCTCCGGCATGAGCAGTGATTTGTCGACGAGGTTGCTGAGGAGGTCGATCACCCCGTCACGCTCGATCGCACCGCCCTCGCACACGCCCTCCGCGGCCTCGAGCGAGAAGCTGCCGCCGAAGACGGACAGGCGCTGCAGCAGCACCTGCTCTGCCTCCGGCAGGAGGTCGAAGCTCCAGTCGAACGCCGCCCGCAGCGTGCGATGCCGCGGCAGCGCCGTCCGGCTCCCCCCGGTCAGCAGGCGGAACCGGTCGTCGAGCCGGGCCGCGATCTGGAGCGGCGGCAGCGATCGGACGCGCGCGGCGGCGAGCTCGACGGCGAGCGGGATGCCGTCGAGACGACGGCAGATCTGGGCGACGGCCTCGCAATTGTCCTCGGTCAACGCGAAGGATGGCTGGACCGCCCGACCGCGCTCGAGGAAGAGCCGTGCGGCGTCGCAGGCGTTCAGCCGCTCGAGGGCATCGGCATCGCCCGGCTCGCTCGCGACCGGCACCGTCATCGAGGGAACCGGCATGAGGCTCTCGCCGGCCATCCCGAGCGCTTCCCGGCTCGTCGCCAGCAGCTGGAGGTCCGGGCAGTGACGGAGCAGCTCGCTCGCGATCTCGACGAGCGGATCGAGCAGGTGCTCGCAGTTGTCGAGGATGAGCAGCATCCGGCGGCCGGCGAGGCCCTCCAGCAGCATGTCGATCGTGCCGGCGGACGAGGGCTTGAGCTGCAGCGCCGATGCGATCGTGGCCTCGATGAGCGCCCCCTCGCTGAGCGCGCCGAGCTCGACGAACCAGACCCCGTCGTCGAACGAGTCGACGAGATGCGCGCCCACCTCGAGCGCCAGGCGCGTCTTGCCGACGCCGCCCGCGCCGGTGAGGGTGAGGATCGAGGTCTGCCCGAGCCGCTCCTCGGCATCGGCGATCTCCTGCACCCGGCCCACGAAGCTGGAGAGCTGACGAGGCAGATTGTTCGGCAGCGTCTCGAGCGAGCGGACCGGCGGGAAGTCGGCCGGCAGCCCGGCCGCGACCGCCTGGTAGAGACGCTCCATCGTCGCCAGGTCCTTCAACCGGTGTTCGCCGAGGTCGCGCACGCTGACCCCCTCGGGCAGGGTCGGGCCGATGAGCCCGTGGGCGGCTCCGGAGACGAGGATCTGGCCGCCGTGGGCCGCGGCGGAGATGCGCGCCGCGCGGTGTACGTCGATGCCGATGAAGCCGGTCGTCGCGCTCAGTGGCTCGCCGGTGTGCATGCCCATCCGCACCTTGACCTCGACCTCCTCCGGCCACGCGTGGGCGGCGATCGCGCGCTGCGCCTCGATGCACGCCACGAGCGCGCCCCTCGCCGTCGGGAATGAGAAGAAGAGCCCGTCCCCGGCGGCGTCGACTCGATCGCCGCCGTGCGCCTCCATGGCCGTGCCCATGATCCGATGATGGTCGTCGAGGAGGGTCGCGTACGCGTCGCCCAGCTGGTCGAGCAGCCGCGTCGAGCCGTCGATGTCGGTGAAGACCAGGGTGACCGTCCCGGAGTGGCGCGCTGCATCCATGCCGGTCACCATCCGCCCTCGTCACGGATGAGCCGATGCAGGACCCGGCCGGCGACGAGCCGCCGGTAGTCCGCGGTCGAGCGCACGTCGTCGATGGGCTGCAGCTCGGCCGCTAGGGCGGCAACGGCGGCGTCGGCCATGGCGCGCGTCGGAGCCGCCCCGTTCATGGCCGCCTCCGCGCCGCCGGCGCGGACCGTCGTCGCCGCGACGGAGCCGAGGGCGAGGCGCACGTCGGCCCAGCGCTTGTCGTCGCGGGCCGTCCACGCCAGCGCCATGACGACCTTGCTGATCGCCTGCGCGCGCCGGGTGCCGATCTTCCGGAAGCGGACCTGGCGGTCGAGGACGAGCGGGACGCGGATCCGGAGCAGGAGCTCGTCGTCTCGTCGCGCCGTCTCGCGGTACGACGGCCAGAAGTCGTCCGCGTGGACGGTGCGCTCCCCGGCCGCGCTGCCGAGCACCATCTCGGCGCCGACGGCGAGGAGGATCGGCAGCGTGTCCCCGGCGGGCGAGGCGTTCATGACGTTCCCGCCGAGCGTCCCGCGATTCTGGATCTGCGCCGCGCCGATTGTGGCCGCCGCTTCGATGAGGGCCGGGAGGAACTCGGCGACGACGGGAGAGCGGCGCACGTCGGTATACGTCGTCAGCGCGCCGAGGACGAGCGCATCGGCCTCGACGCGGATGCCGCGCAGCTCGTCGAGCGCCCAGATGTCGAGGATCCGTTCGGGCGGCTCGCCGATCTCGCCGGTCAGCTGGACCATGAGGTCGGTGCCACCGGCCAGCGGCCGCCACGGGGCGCCGGACGCATCGGCCATGAGGGAGTAGGCCGCCTCGAGGCGGGTGGGGGACTCGGTCGGTGGCTCGACGGCGTTCGGCATCGCTCGCGGCTCAGCCGCGGAGGCCGCGCAGGAACCGGAACAACAGGTAGAGGCCGACGAGCAGCAGCAGCGCCTGACCCGGCGTCAGGGCCAGGGTGATGTCGCGGTCGTCGATCGCCTCTTCCAGGCTCTCGGTCATCTCGGGCTCCGTTCCGCGGCGAGGGCGATCGCGTCGATGATCTTCGTATAGCCCGTGCAGCGGCACAGGTTGCCGGCGATCGCCTCGCGGATATTGTCCTCGGTCGGCTCGGCGCCGCTCGCCAGGAAGGCGTCGCCGGCCATGAGCATGCCGGGCGTGCAGATCCCGCACTGGGCGCCGCCCGTCTCGAGGAAGGCCTGCTGCAGGATGCCGAGCGCGCCGGGCTCCGCCATGCCCTCGACCGTGCGGACCCGCGTGCCGGCGACCTGGCTGACCGGCACGAGGCAGGCATCGACGACGGCGCCGTCGACGAGCACGCTGCAGGCCCCGCACTCGCCCTCTCCGCAGCCCTCCTTCGTGCCGGTCAGGCCGAGGTCCTCGCGCAGGACGTCGAGCAGGCGGCGGCTGCCGGTCGCCTCGACCTCGACCGGCGCGCCGTTGACGCTGAACCGGAAGCTCATCGCGGCTCTCCGGGATCCGTCGGCGCGCGGAACGGCATCTCGTCGCCGCCGGCCGGCAGATCCTCGATCGGCGGGGTCCTCGGCGCCGGCTCCTCGAGCGACACGACGGGCGGCGGAGGCGCTTCGCCGCCGGTCAGCGCCGCTAGCACGCGTTCGGGGGTGGCGGGGAGGTCATGGATCCAGGTGCCGGTGGCGTCGTGGATGGCGGCGACGACCGCCGGCGCCCCCACGTCCATCGGCAGCTCGCCGACACCCTTCGCACCGTGCGGCACTCCCGAGAACGGCTTCTCCACGAGGATCGTCCGGATGCGGGGCGCGTCGAGCGCGGTCGGGATGAGGTAGGTGGCGAGCCGATCGTTGAGGTAGCGGCCGTCGACGAGCTTCATCTCCTCGATCGTCGCGTAGCCGATCGCCTGGAGCGTGCCGCCCTCGACCTGGCCCTCCGCCAGGACCGGATGGATGACGGTGCCGATGTCGTCGGCGGCGACGCACTCGCGCACGTGCACCTCGCCCGTGTCGAGGTCGACGTCGACCTTCGCGATGGCGGATGCCCAGCCGAAGGCGGGATAGGCGTCGCCGGTGTACGTTCGGTCGTCGAATGGCTCTCCCGGATATGGCACGAACCGCTCGTCGATCCGCATCGGCCCCGACTCGCGGTAGGACTCGGCGAAGGAGTGCCCGCTCTGCGCCTCGACCGCGGCGCGCAGCTTCTCCGCCGCCTTGATAAGGAGGCCGCCGACGACCATCGCCGTGCGCGAGGCGACGGTCGGCCCGGAGTCGGGGACGATCGACGTGTCCTGCGGCGCGATTTCGACCTCGTCGTACTCGACGCCGAGTGCATCGGCGACGATCTGCGGGAAGATCGTCTTCGTGCCCTGGCCCATTTCGGTCGACGCGGTCAGGATCCGGATCCGGCCGTCATCGGTCAGTTCGAGTGACGCGACCGATGCGAGCTTCACCTCCCCCGAGCCGGTGAAGCCGGCGCCATGCCAGGCGAGCGCCAGGCCGATGCCGGTTGCGATTCGGGCGCCCTCGGTCCGCCCTTCGCGCATCGCGCGCGTCTGCGCGTGAACCCGGTCGAAGCCCGCCGCATCGGCGGCCGCCTCGAGCACCTCGATGCCGGCGACCGACTCGCGCAGCACCTGGCCCGTGGGCGTGACGTCGTCGAGCCGGTAGACCCACCGCCTGCGCAGGTCGAGCGGGGATGCGTCGAGGGCCTCCGCGATGCGATTGACCTGCATCTCGGCGGCGAATTCGGTCTGCGGGGCGCCGAACCCACGGAACGCGCCGTTGGGCGGGGTGTTCGTGGCCATCGCCCGGCCGGTGATCCGGACGTTCGGGCAGCGATACGGGCCGCCGGCGTGCAGGACGCCGCGGCTGAGCACGACCGGCGTGAGCGTGCAGTACGCGCCGCCGTCCATGATCACCTCGATCTCCTGCGCGATCAGCTCACCGCCGTCGGAGACGCCGCTGCGGTACCGGATGACGGCGGGATGCCGCTTCGTCGTGGCGCTGATGTCCTCGTGGCGGTCGTAGATCATGCGGACCGGCCTGTGGCATTTCAGCGCGAGCAGCGCGGCGTGGAGGGCGATGACGCTCGGGTATTCCTCCTTGCCGCCGAACCCGCCGCCGGTCTCGGCCTGCACGACGACGGCCAGCTCGTCGCCCATGTCGAGCGCGCGCTTCATCGCCTTGTGCACGTAGTACGGGCATTGCAGCGAGCCGTGGACCGTCACGCCACCGTCGTCGCGCGGGACGGCGATCATCGCCTGGTTCTCGATGTAGAGCTGCTCCTGGTGTCCGACGCGGTACGTCCCTTCGATGACGATCGCGGCGGACGCCATGGCGGTGCCCGCGTCGCCGCTCTCGACGGTGTACTGCGCGAACTCGCGCTCCGACTCGAGGGGGTCGAAGACGGCCGGAAGCCGCTCGGTGCGGAGTCGCGCGTGGCGCCGGGCCGCGGCCAGGGTGGCGCGGTCGCGGGCGGCGATGAGCGCGCAGGGCTCTGCCTGGTGGCGGATCTCGCCGCCGACCGGCACGAGCACCGGCTGGTCGTCGTCGATGAGGCTGACGACGTTCTCGCCCGGGATGTCCTCCGCGGTGACGACGACGACGCTCGTCCAATCGAACGCATCGTCGAGCTCGAGGCCGATGAAGCGAGCGTGCGGCTCAGTGGATCGAATCGTGGCGCCGTACCAGGCGCCGGGGAAGACGAGGTCGTCGGCGTACTTCGCCTCGCCCGTCAGCTTCGCGGGGCCTTCACGCCGCCGCGGCACAGCCGGTCGGGCGCGCCCCGGCGCCGGTGCGTCGGTCGGGATGATGAGCGGCTGCGCGTCGACGGCCGCGCCGGCAGGGGGCAGCGTGCGGACGGTGAGCCTCGGGCGCTCCATGGCACGCATCGTAACCCGATCGCGATCGGGGATCCTCCGGTCACGCCCGTGCGGCGGTCGACCGGCCGGCCTTCGCCTAGAGGTCGACGCAGGCGCTGTAGACGTCCAGCTCCATGTTCGAGAGGTGGAGGTTGACCGCCAGCTCGCCGGCCAGGAGCTCGTCGAGCGACGCCGGCACCTCGGTGCTCGAGCGACCGTCGATCACGTTCGCCAGCGGATACGCCGGCTGCGGCGTCAGCTCCGCGCACGTCCCGGGGTGGATGTGCGCGGGCATGTCGGGGTGCCCTGCCGGGTCGACCTCGATCTCGACGAGCGTTCGGCCCGCCTCCACCGGCGACAGGCGTACCGATCCGGAGACGCCCGAGCCGTTCAGCGGCGTGAGCTCGACCGTCCGCGACTCGTCTGCTGTCGGGCCAGTGCAGGCCGCGACTGCGATGGCAAGGGCCACCGCCGCCACGAGACCGAGGACCCGCGCTCTGGGTGAATCGTTCATCGCCCCATGCTGGCCCGCGAGCGCCGATGCGGCCACGTGACCATCGCCGGATCGGCGGAGGCAGTACTAAGGGCGTCTGGCGTGCGGACTCCCGATGGGGGAGTCTTGTGGAGTGACACGCGCCCACAGCCGCGACACCGCCTTCCGGCGCGCTGTTCGCGGCCTCGGTGTGCGGCCCGGACTGCGCTCCATCGTGCTGACCGGCAGCGCCGTCATCGTCATCGTCCTGGCGATCGGGATCTCGACGAGCGTCTCCGAGCATCTGCGGGCCGCGGCGCGAGACTCCGCGGTCAGAAACGCGGAGTCGATCGTGCGTGGGTACGTCGATCCGATCTTCGGCGCCGAAAGCCTCGACCTGGCGGCCGAGCCGGATCCGGAGGTCGACGACCAGCTGCAGCGCCTGATCGCGGCAGGCGACATGCGCCAGATCAACGTGCGGACGCGCGACGGACGGGTCATGTACTCCACCGAGGAGTCGCTGCGCGGCGTTCGCCTCGACATCGACAGCCGGCTTGCCGAGGCATTCGCCGGCGTCACGATCGCCGAGTTTGGCGCGGTCGAAGCGGACGGCGCCCCACGGCGGCTTCAGATCTACACGCCGATTCGCGGCTCCATGGACGGCGCCCCGATCGGCGTCTTCGAGGTCGCGGTCGATTCCGGCCCGATCGAGCAGCGCGTGGCCGACACGCGGCGCGACGTCTTCCTGCTGACCCTCGGTCTCGGGAGCGCGCTCCTCGCGCTCCTGTGGCTGACCCTCGGGGGTACCTCGAAGCGGGTCTCGGCCCAGAATCGCCGGCTCACCGAGCTGAACGATCAGCTGAACGTCATGGCCGTGGATCTCGCCCGCAACGAGGCGCGCTATCGGTCGCTCGTGCAGAACTCGTCCGACGTCGTCATCGTCGTCAACGAGGATGGCGTCGTCGCGTATCAATCGGATGCGATGTTCCGCCTTCTCGGCGACACCAACCTCCGCCCCGGCAGGCGCCTGGCGGAGAAGGTCCATCCCGACGAGCGGGATCTTGTTGACAGGCTGCTCGACCGGCTGCTGAAGGCACCGACGGGGGACCATGCCGCCGAGCTGCGGCTCCAGCACGCGGATGGCTCGTGGCGCTGGGTCGAGGCGATTGGGCAGAACCTGCTCGCCGACCCCGCCGTCGCTGGAGTCGTCCTCAACTTTCGCGACGTGACCGATCGGAAGCAGCTTGAGGTCCAGCTGCAGCACGAGGCGCTGCACGATCCGCTCACCGGCCTCGCGAATCGCGCCCTCTTCGCCGACCGCGTGAACCACGCCCTGAGCCGGCGCGGGCGCCAGCGACGGGAGCCGGCCGTGCTCTTCCTCGACCTCGACGACTTCAAGGTCGTGAACGACAGCCTGGGGCACCTGGCCGGTGACGAGCTGCTCACCGCGGTGGCCGAACGGCTGCGGGAGAGCCTCCGACCGCAGGACACCGCGGCGCGCCTCGGTGGCGACGAGTTCGGGATCCTCCTCGACGAAACGACGCCCGAGGCCGTCGAGAAGGTGGCGCGGCGCGTGCTCGACTCCCTGCGACGGCCATTCGCCCTGGCCGAACGCCAGGTCTTCGTGCAGGCCAGCATCGGGATCGCCATGGGCAGCGCGAGGCGTGACGGGGTGACGGCGGAGGAGCTGCTTCGCAACGCCGACGCCGCCATGTACACCGCCAAGGCGCGCGGGAAGGCACGCAGCGAGTTCTACGAGGCGGCCATGCACGCATCCGCTCTGCGCCGGCTCGAGCTGCGTGGGCGCATGGAGGCGGCGCTCGAGGCGCACGACTTCGTCCTCGAGTACCAGCCGATCATTGAGATAGAGACTGGCGCGATCGCCGGTGTTGAGGCGCTCGTTCGCTGGCGCCAGCCCGACGGTAGCGAGATGCCACCATCCGACTTCGTGCCCCTGGCCGAGGAGACGGGCCTGATCGTGCCGCTCGGCGAGTGGGTCCTCGAGCAGGCGTGCCGCCAGCTCGGGGCGTGGCCATCGCCGACCTCGTCCGGCCGGCTCTCGATGGCGGTCAACGTGTCGCCGCGGCAACTCCAGGACCCGACCTTCCCGGCGGTCGTGCGCCGCGTGCTCGCGGAGACCGGGACCGAGCCTTCCGACATCGTGCTCGAGCTGACGGAGACGGCGCTCCTCGCCGAGGGTGAGCCGACGACCTCGACGATCACCGAGCTCACTGAGCTCGGCGTCCGCATCGCCCTCGACGACTTCGGCACCGGGTACTCGTCGCTGGGCCATCTCCGTCGCTTCCCGATCGACATCCTGAAGATCGATCGCTCGTTCGTCGAGCACATCGACGGCGACGACGACGACGAGCGAGCCCTCGTGCGATCCATCGTGCGACTCGCCCACTCGGTCCGGCTGGAGACCGTGGCCGAGGGGATCGAGCGGCCCGAGCAGCTCGTCCTCCTTCGGGCCCTCGGCGTGCGGTTCGGCCAGGGCTTCCATCTCGCGCGCCCGATGGGCGTCGATGCGATCGCCCACTACCTGCGCGACACGCAGCGCATCGCGAGCTGAGCCCACGCCGGCTAGCCGCGGCGCAGGACGCGACCGGGTCGCGCGCCGGTGTGCTCCCCGGCCGCCACGACAACCTCGCCGCCGACGATGACCCACTCGATCCCGGTTGGATAGGAGCACGGCTCCTCGTATGTGCACGTCGCCTGCACCGTGGCGGGGTCGAACACGACGAGGTCGGCCGCGTACCCGTCCCGGATGACGCCCCGGTCGCCGAGGCCGAGGCGCGCGGCCGCGGCGGCGGTCATCGAGCGCACCGCCTCCTCGAGCGAG
>CAZKFP010000024.1:0-2913 GCA_964552085.1 uncultured Steroidobacteraceae bacterium | reverse complement strand
CAACGGGACCGATGACAAGCGCGTTAACGTCGATATCGCGATCATCGACACGGGCATCGACCTCGACCATCCCGACCTGAACGTCTTCCAGAGCACGAGCTGCCTCCATCGTAGCGGAGGCGGGCCATTTGCCAGATATTCGTGCGGCAGCGGCGGTGACGACGACAACGAGCACGGCACCCATGTCGCTGGCAGCGCCGCCGCGCTCGACAACGGCATCGGCGTCTTCGGCGTCGCTCCCGGCGCACGGCTGTGGGCGGTCAAAGTGCTCGACGCGAACGGCTGGGGCTCGCTTGCCGCGGTCACCGCGGGCATCGACTACGTGACCGCCAACGCGGACGAGATCGATGTCGCGAACATGAGCCTCGGCTGCGAGTGCACGAGCGCAGCCATGGACGCCGCGATTGCCGAGTCTGTCGCCGCGGGCGTGACCTACGCCGTGGCCGCGGGCAACAGCGACGCGAACGCATCCACGCACAGCCCGGCGAACCATCCCGACGTCATCACGGTCTCCGCGCTCGCGGACTTCAACGGCGCGGCCGGCGGCGGCGCGGCACCGACCTGCCGCTCGGACCAGGACGACACGCTCGCCGACTTCAGCAACTGGGGATCGACCATCGAGATCGCCGCGCCCGGCACCTGCATCTTCTCGAGCGTCCCCGGCGGAGGCTACGACACGTTCAGTGGAACCTCCATGGCCTCGCCCCACGTCGCGGGGGCGGCGGCGCTCCTCGCGTCCAACGGCGGGACCCCCGCCACGATCGAGGCCACGCTCCTGGCAAACGGCAACGACAACTGGACCGATGATTCGGGCGACGGCTTCAAGGAGCCGCTTCTCGACGTGAGCAACGCCGCAGTCTTCAACCCGGCCACGGTTGCAGGCTCGAGCGGTGGCGGAGGCCAGCCCGGGAACACGGCGCCCGTGGCGAACGATGACTCGGCCACCACCGACGAGGGCATGGCCGTCACCATCAACGTGCTCGGAAACGACACCGATCTGGACGGCGATCCCCTGAGCGTCACGAACCTGACGCAGGCGCCGAACGGCATTACTGTTCTGAATGAAAACGGGACGGTCACCTACACCCCGAGCGCGGGCTTCTCCGGGTCCGATTCGTTCACCTACACCGCCAACGACGGGCAGGCCGACGGCAACGAAGCAACCGTCCACGTGACGGTCAATGCGTCTGGAGGTGGTGGCGACGATCCGACCGTGGTGACGGTGGCGGCACTGGCCGGATCGAGCACCAGCCAGGGCCGGTACTGGACCGCGACGGCGACCGTCACGATCACCAACGATCGGGGCAACCCCATCAATGGCGCGGTCGTGGGCGGGAGCTGGAGCAACGGCACGACGGGCACAGGATCCTGCACCACGAACGCCAGCGGCCAATGCCCCATCAGCAAGGGTTCCATACCCAAGAGTGTCGGCAGCGTCACATTCACCGTGACGAGCGTCGGGAACACGGCGCTGACGTGGGACAGCGTCCAGAAGTCGGTAACGATCCTCAAGCCGTAACGAGGCCCTCTATCGCGATCTAGGGGGCGGGCCCCACGGCTCGCCCCGCCGTCCTGCCACCGGCCGTCCGAACTTCGTCGGAACAGGTCGTGGTGCCGGCATGGGGCCAACAGTCCACCTGTCCGCGCTGAGGACCGGTAGGATCTGCCCGTGCCCGGATTGATCGAGTGCGTCCCGAACTTCAGCGAGGGACGCCGGCCCGAGGTCGTCGATGAGATCGTGCGCGCCATCGGCCAGATCGACGGCGTCTCCGTCCTCGACCACTCCCGCGACGAGACGCACAACCGCAGCGTCGTCACGTTCGCCGGCAACGCGGAAGACGTCGTGCGCGCCGCAACCGCGGCCGTCGGGCGTGCGCTCGAGCTCATCGACATGGAGCAGCACAGCGGAGCGCACCCGCGCATCGGTGCCGTCGACGTCATCCCGTTCGTGCCGCTCGGCACGACGCGGATCGAGGAGTGCGTCGACCTGGCACGCCGCTTCGGCGAGCAGATCGCCACGCGCTTCGACCTGCCCGTCTACCTCTACGGCGACGCCGCGCTGCGACCGGAACGGCGGCGCCTCGCCGACGTCCGGCGTGGCCAGTACGAGACGATCCGTGACGAGATCGGCACGAACCCGGATCGCGCACCCGACTTCGGACCGAGCCGGATCCACCCGCGCGGCGGCGCGGTGGCGGTCGGCGCGCGCAAGCCGCTCATCGCCTTCAACCTGAACCTGCAGACCGACGACCTGGCCACCGCCATCAAGATCGCCACGGCGATCCGCGAGAGCTCGGGCGGGATGCCGGCGGTCCAGGCCATGGGCGTCCTGCTCGAGAACCCCGGACAGCCGACCATGGCTCAGGTGAGCACGAACCTCGTCGACTGGGAGCGCACCGGCATCGCGGCCGTACTACGCGAGGTGCGCCGCCTGGCTCGCGAGGCGGGAACCGACATCGACCACTGCGAGCTGATCGGCCTGGCGCCGACCGGCGCCCTGCTCGAGGTCGCGGCAGACACGCTCGGGCTGCGCGGATTCAGCGCCGACCAGGCCCTCGAGCTGCGCCTCGCGCGAGACCGATAGCGGCACCGGTCGCGACACCGGTGCGCGGGCGCACCGGTTCCTCGGAGCGATGGCAGGCCACTTGCATAGGGAGCCGGCGCAGGGGGGAGCACGCAGTCTCGCGAAGGAACAGATCGACAGATCGATGAAGCCCAACACACTGACAGCCCACCGGTCGGATGCCCGTCCGAACCGAGTCCTCGTCGCTCTCGCGGCAGCCTGGATGATCCTGTCGCTGAACGTCGGCGGCGCGGTCACCGCGGACGATGGCAATGCCCAGGGCGGCTCTCCGACCTCGATCACGGGCACGATCAGCCAGCCCTGACCCGCGGAACCCTCGCGTCGAGACG
>CAZKFP010000023.1:0-2547 GCA_964552085.1 uncultured Steroidobacteraceae bacterium | reverse complement strand
TGCGGGTCCGGGGGCTGCTGCTAGGCCACGCCGTCAGTCGGTGTAGTCGAGGTCCGCGTACAACCACATTCGCTGGAGGACGTAGTTGCCGTCGCCCTCCGGGTCGAGCAGGGCCGGTCGTGCCTGGAGCACCTGGACGGTCGGGTGCAGGCGGGCGTTCACCAGGGTCGTCCCACGGAACGTCATGTCGAGGATGACGCCCTCCTGGGACTCCTGCCACCAGCCCTGCCCGAACATGTAGTTCCCGGGGCTGGCGAGGACCAGGCTCACGTCGTCGGGTCGGGGTCGGAGCAGGATCGGCCCGGCAACGTGCGTGCCCGAGCCGATGACGTGGTCGCAGCCCGCCTCGTCGAACCAACCGAGCTGCTCGACCTGGATCGGCCACAGGTCGGCGTGGTACTCGGCGCCGCCCCACCACTGAGGGTTGCAGATGACGAGATCCGCGCCGCCGTCCAGCGCTCGACGGACGCCCTCGTTGATGTTCTCCTCGGTGATCCATGCGACGCCGGGCGTGTCCACGGCCGCCGCAGGGACGCCGCTGACGTCGTTGAACGCGACAAAGCCGACCGTGATGCCGGCCACCTCGACGTACGCCGGCTCGAGCGCCTCATCGAGGTCCATTCCCAGCCCGGTCCGCGGAAGGCCGTACTCGTCGAGCAGGTCGAGCGTCGAGCGGATGCCCGCGACCCCCTTGTCGCCCAGGTGGTTGGCCGCGAGGTAGATGACGTCCAGGCCGAGCGTGTCGCGCCAGATCGGGAGGAGGTCCTCGGGGACCGAGAAGGCGAACGAGGTGCTGGTCAGGTTCGGCGCCCACTCCGCTGAGGGCATGACGGGGCACTCGTGGTCGGCGATCGCGACGTCGGATCGCTCCACGATGCTCGCGGTGGCGCCGTCGTTGCCTGTCTCGACCGGCTGAACCGGGTAGTACGGGCCGTCGTCGGGAGGGTCGATGACCGCCGGCGCGGCATACCTGGCCGTGCCGCCGTCGAACGCCCACTCCCAGCCCCTGCCCTGGGCGACGGTCTCGTACGCCGCCCCACGATCGGCACACAGGCTCCCGAGGTTCGTGAGCGTCCAGATCTCCGACGCGTCGTACGCCATCCACGACGGGTCGAGTGCGGGGTCGTCGGGCATCGCGGAGCCGACGACCGGGTACGGCAGCGCTCTCGACTCCGGGTCGCCGAAGAGGTTCGGGCCGAAGAGCCCGAACGGGCCGTCACCGGCGATCGGGAGGACCTTCGTGGCGGGCTCGACCAGTCCGGGCGGCAGGAGGGCGACGCGTGCCGGATCGGTCTCGAGCGACGCCGCGATCTCACCGGCCGCGATACATGGCGCGGTCGCGGCGAGCGCCGGCCCCACGATGTCCACGCCGCAGGGCACGACAAGCTGGCCGTCCCCGGCAAGCGTGGCGAGCTCGTCGAGGGTGATCGTGGGCTTGAGATTCGTGAAGCCGGTGACGACCGCGAGCGGGAACGTCGTGGGGACCACCGGAGTCGCCGTGGGCGCAACCGTGGCGGCGGCTGGCGAGGGAACCGATGGCGTCGTGCCGCCGGGTGAGGGCAGTGGCGTCGGGCTCGCGGTGCCGCATCCGGCCAGGAGGGCCACGGCGGTCACGACCATGGCGCCTCGAAACGTCGCTCGCGTGTGCATGCCGCTATCGTAGGGGCCCTGTGACCATGCATCCAATCGACGACGCTGTCGTCCCCGACCCCCGCCTCCCGGTGCGCCGGCGCACCGCCGCCCGTCGGGCCGAGCGCACGGTGCGCTCACTCGGCGCCATCGTCATCGGCGCCGCGTTCCTGGCTGGGCCGATGACCGCTCCCGCCCCGGTCGAGGCCGTCGGGCCGCTTCCGGGGTGCGAGCTCGACGACGTGTACACGGTGCCGCGCGGCTACGACGACTGGAGCGTGACGCTCGTCGATCGGCTCCTGAGGGTCGAGGACGACTACGTGCCGCCCGACCTCGTGCATGTCAACGAGGCCGGGCTCGTGGGCGGTGGCTTCATCCGCGAGGTCGCCCTGGAGGACACACGCGAGATGGCCGAGGCGGCCGCCGCGAACGGCACGCCGATCGGTGTCTGGAGCGCCTACCGCAGCTATGAGGAGCAGACGCAGATCTTCAACGGCTACGCGAACCAGTTCGGCTTCGAGGACGCGATCCTCTACTCGCAGCGACCGGGTCACTCGGAGCACCAACTCGGGCTGGGCGTCGACTTCATGACGCTGGGCGGCGGCAACCCGCTGCCCGGCAACTGGGGCGCGACGCCGTCCGGGTCGTGGATGCGGGAGAACTCGTGGAAGTACGGATGGATCAACAGCTACCCGCTCGGCCCGCCCGAGAACCCCCTCTGGAACGACGGCGCCTGTTTCCACTACGAGCCGTGGCACTACCGCTACCTCGGCAAGGAGATCGCCCGTGAGATTCACGAGTCCGGGCTGACCATTCGCGAGTATCTCTGGGAGAACTACACGATGGTCGATCCGGTGACCGGTTCGCCGATCCCGACGGCGACCCCCACCCCGACGGCCACCCCCACCCCGACGCCGA
>CAZKFP010000022.1:0-4609 GCA_964552085.1 uncultured Steroidobacteraceae bacterium | reverse complement strand
ACGAGCGCCGCGAGGCGCTCGCGTCGATCGCCGCCGGCCTGTCTGCCGCCCGCCGTGCCGCGTCCGACCGGCTCGCCGCCGCGGTGAACGCGGAGCTTCCGCCGCTCGGGCTGCCCGGCGGCGCCTTCGGCGTCGAGATCGAGACGAGCGAGCCAGGCCCGACCGGCGCGGATCACGTCACATTCACCTTTGCCCCGAACCCCGGAGAGCCGCCGCGTCCGCTCGGTCGCATCGCATCCGGCGGCGAGGCGAGCCGTCTCTCGCTTGCCCTGAAGGTCGTGCTGGCCGCGGCGGACGAGACCCCGCTCCTCGTCTTCGACGAGATCGATGCCGGCGTCGGCGGGCGGAACGCCTCGGCCCTCGGCGAGCGCCTCCACGCGTTGAGCTCGTACCACCAGGTCCTGTGCGTCACGCACCTGCCCCAGGTCGCGGCCCATGCCGACGCGCACTACGTCGTTGGCAAGCGCGTGGAGGACGGGCGGACGATGACGGAGGCGCGGCTCCTCACCGCCGATGAGCGCACCGTCGAGCTGGCTGCGATGCTCGGTGGCGACGGAGCGGGCGACGCGGCGCACGCGGCCGCTGAGGCGCTCCTGCGAGCCGCCCGGTGATTGCCCCGGCGCGGCCGGCGCCCGACCCGGTGCTGTCGGCGGCCACCGACGCGTTCCTCCTCGAGCTGCGCGTCGAGCGCGGCCTCTCGCCCCTGACGATCTCGGCGTACCGGCGCGACCTGGCGCAGTTCGCGGAACATGCCGGTACCCGCTGGCGCGACGACCCGCAGCCGTTGCTCGACTTCGTCGGCGCCCTCCAGCGTGCGGGCGCGAAGGGCAGCACCCAGGCCCGAAAGTCCGCCGCCGTGCGCAGCTTCTACGCCTTCGCGCTGCGCGAGGGCCACGCCACTCGTGACGTGCCGGGGCTCGTCGACGCGCCGCGCTCGGGAACGTACTTGCCCGAGGTGCTGGCCCCCGAGGACGTCGAGCGCATCCTCGATGCTCCACCCGCCGACGACCCGATCGGCATTCGCGACCGCGCCATCCTCGAGCTGCTCTATGGCTGCGGCCTGCGGGTCAGCGAGCTCGTCGGCCTGGACACCGATCGCGTCGACTTGCCCGGCCAGCAGGTTCGGGTCATCGGCAAGGGCAACAAGGAGCGGCGCGTGCCGATGGGGGACGAGGCGCGCGAGCGCCTGCATCGGTATCGGTCCGGCCCGCGCAGCGAGTGGACGGCCGCGAAGCCGACGCCGGCGGTCTTCGTCGGGCGGCGGGGGAGGCGGCTGAGCCGGGAGTCGGTCTGGCACATCGTGAAGCGCTGGAGCGCGGCCGCGGGCATCCGCGAGCGGGTCACGCCGCACACGTTCCGGCACAGCTTCGCGACCCATCTGCTCGAGGGCGGAGCCGACCTGCGCGTGGTCCAGGCCCTGCTCGGCCATGCTAGCATCACGACCACCCAGCTCTACACCCACCTGACCGGCGAGCGCGTGCGCGAGGTCTACGCGCGGGCGCATCCGAGAGCATGATGCCCAGGCCGATCCGAGCACGGAGCGCACGAAGCCGATGAGTTACGCGCGGAACCTCCTGAGCCGTGGCGAGGAGGTCGTCTACGAGAGCCGCCAGCATTGGTTCGCGGTCATCGCCCGGACCTGGGTCTGGATCCTCGTCGCGATCGTCGCCCTGGCGGTCGTCATCTTCCTCATGTCGGGCGGCCCGATCGGCAATCCGACGGTCGACGGGATCGTCACCGTCCTCGCCGTGGGCGCGCTCCTCGCGGCGGTCGGCTATGTCGCCTTCGTCCTGTGGGACTGGCGCAACCAGGAGTGGCTCATCACGACCCGTCGCGTCATCCGGGCCGAGGGCGTGCTGAACAAGAACATGTCGGACTCGAACCTCGAGAAGATCAACGACGCCCGCCTGCAGCAGAGCATCTTCGGGCGGATCTTCGGCTTCGGCACGCTCGACATCCTCACGGCGGCCGAGGAGATGGGCGGCGCGAACGTCGCCGACTTCCCGATGATCGCGGACCCGGTGGACTTCAAAAAGGCGATGCTCGACCAGAAGGAGATGCTCGAGCGGCCGGACCTCGCACGGCCGCGCTACCAGCGCGCCGCGTCGCCGCCCGACCTCCAGCGTGCCGAGCCGATGCCGGCGCGCGCCGGCTCCGATCGCGTCGCGATCCACGAGGAGGGTGCCGAGGCTGCGGCGCCGCCACCTGCCGCCGCGCCGCCGCCCGCTCCCGAGCCGCGCTCGGCCGCCGACGAGCTCGCCGCGACCCTCGAGCGCCTGGCCGGGCTGCGTGACAAGGGGCTGATCACGGCCGAGGAGTACGAGGCGAAGAAGCGCGACCTGCTGGAGCGGATGTAGGTGGGCGAACCGGTCCTCGGCGCGGAACTGGATCGGCGGATCTCGGCGGCGACGGACGCCGTCCGCGCGCGCCTGGAGGCGGAGCCGGCACTTGCCGTTCCGCGGCTCGCGGCCGTGCTCGGCTCCGGGTTGGGCGGCGTCGTCGCGCTGCTCGACGACGAGCCGCGGCTCAGCATCGGGTACGGCGACGTCCCGAACGTCCCGGCCGCAGGGGTGGTGGGGCACGCCGGCGAGCTCGTGGCGGGCACCGTGAAGGGGACGCCGATGCTGCTCCTCTCGGGGCGCGCGCATCCATACGAGGGGCACTCCCACCAGGAGGCGACGCTGCTCCTTCGCGCCGTGATCGCGCTCGGGATCGAGACGCTCGTCGTCACGAACGCCGCCGGCGGGCTGAACCCGGCATTCGAGCCGGGCGACGTCATGCTCATCGGCGACCATATCAACCTGTCCGGCGACAACCCGCTGCTCGGCCCGAACCTCGATCGCTTCGGCCCTCGCTTTCCGCCGATGACCGATGCCTACGACCCGTCGCTGCAGGCAGCCGCGCGCGAGTCGGCCGAGCGGGCCGGCGTGCGCCTGCACGAGGGGGTGTACGTCATGCTCTCCGGCCCGTCGTACGAGACGCGCGCGGAGATGCGCATGCTCCGCGGGATCGGTGCCGACGCGGTCGGCATGAGCACGGCGCACGAGGTGATCGTCGCGCGCCACGCCGGCGTGCGGGTCCTTGGCTTCAGCCTGATCACGAACAAGGCGACCGATGACGTCGAGACGGGCGCGACGCATGACGAGGTGCTCGAAATGGGCAAGGTCGGCGCCGAGCGCCTCGTCACGCTGCTGAGCGACCTCCTGCCCCGGCTGGCCTGACGGCGGCGCCGATGATCTTCCTCGACTTCACTCCCGCCCAGATCGCCGGCATCGCCGTCGCGCTCGTCGTCGGCATCACGTTCCACGAGTTCAGCCACGCCTTCGTCGCCGACCAGCTCGGGGACCATCGCCCGCGCGCCCTCGGACGCGTGACGCTGAACCCGGTCGCGCACATCGACCCGGTCGGCGCGCTCGTCTTCGTGCTGGCAGGCTTCGGGTGGGGGCGGCCGGTGCCGGTGAACGTGTACGCGCTGCGGCCGGGGCGGATCGGCATGGCGATCGTCGCCGCCGCCGGCCCCGTGGCGAACGTGATCGTCGCCGTCGTGGCGGCCGTCCTGTACCGCGTCCTCGACATCGCCGGTGTCGAAGGGATCGTGCTCGACGTCGGTTACTGGATCGTCCTCTTCAACCTGCTCCTGGCGCTCTTCAACCTCATCCCGATCCCGCCGCTCGACGGGTACAACGTCGTGCTCGCCTTCCTGCCCCCGAAGGCCGCGTTCACTGTCCAGCGCTTCGCGCCGTACGGCATCCTCGTCTTGCTCCTGCTCATCCTGCTGCCCGGCGGCCCGCTGTCCGTGCTCTTCGCCCCGCTCCGGCCGCTGACGGAGGCACTGATCGGTGCATAGGGTCGCGCAGCTCGTGTCGCATGTTCGCGCTCGCGTCGAGCCCGGCGAGGAGGAGGCGGCGCGACGCATCCTGCCACCGCCCGCCTTCGAGGTCTTCGCCTCGATGCCGGTCGCCGATCGCCGTCACGCGCTCGACGTGGCGGAGCGGCTCGCGTCGGCCGGCCACGACGACCTCGACCTGTTCGCGGCCGCCTTGCTGCACGACGCCGCGAAGGGCCATCGCATGCGCCTCTGGCATCGCGTCGCCGGCGTCCTCCTCGAGTCCCTGGCCCCGGCCGGACTGCGAGCGCTGGCGAGCCCGGACCCGCGGTCGTGGCGTCACGGCTTCCACCTCTACCTCCAGCACGGTCCGATGTCGGCGCGGCTGGCGGTCGAGGCCGGCTGCTCGCCGAGGGCCGGGGGCTTCATCCGCGGGGAGGCCGCGAAGCCGGACCTGCCCCTGCTCCAGGCATTGAAGGTGGCAGATGATGCCGGTTGAGGGAATGGAGCCGATCGCGGTCGAGCCCTCGATCGGCGTTGCGCTCCCAGTCGGTGACCCGGCGTTCACCGTCGACCTCCCCGTTTTCGAGGGGCCGCTCCAGCTCCTGCTTCACCTGATCGAGTCCCGCCAGCTCGACGTGTTGACCGTCCCGCTGGCCGAGGTGGCCGACGGCTACGTCGCGCACCTTGCCCATCACCCGGTCGATGCCGAGAACCTGTCCGAGTTCGTGGCGATCGCGGCCCAGCTCATCTACCTGAAGTCGCGCCGGATTCTGCCGGCCG
>CAZKFP010000021.1:0-4723 GCA_964552085.1 uncultured Steroidobacteraceae bacterium | reverse complement strand
GTCGTCCTCGTACGAGAGCGGCTCCGCGGCGAGCGCGTACGCCGCGGTCACGGCACGCGAGAGAACGACGTGGTCGGGGTCGCCGGTGATGCCGTCGGGGCCGAACGAGAGGATCACCTCGGGCCGATGCATCCGGATCGGTTCGACGATGCGGCCGACGAGTTGATCGAAGTCGGCCTGCTCGAGCTCACCCTCGGCGTAATCGAGCATGCGGACGACCCGCACGCCGAGGACGGCCACCGAGCGCCGAAGCTCGTCCTCGCGGACCGTGTCGAGGTTGCGCCAGGTGATCGCGTCGAGCTTGACGTCGCGGTTCTTACCACCCGGAAGCGGCGGCGCGACCGTCAGCCGGGAGTCGAACCAGCCGCGAGTGACGCACACGACGACGACGTAGGCGCCCTCCGCGGCCGCCGTGGCGATCGCCCCGCCGAAGCCGAAGGCCTCGTCGCCGGGGTGAGCGACGACGACCATGAGGCTGCGGGCCGGACCCCGCTCCCGAACGGGCCGCCAGATCGATGACACGGCCGGCAGTATACGGGCCTAGGAGCCGGCCTCGACCGGGATCGTCGCACGGCCGCTGCTGTGCTCGATGACGGGCGCGCGGTCGAGGAAGATCGCCTGCTCGGCCACCTCGATGGCGTGATGCACCTCGTCGAGCGACAGGATCTCGTTCCGCATGAGCATCGAGAGCTCGTCGCGCAGGTACGAGCGCAGCATCTCGGGCCCGTCGGTGCTCACCGTGAATCGCACGCCGTGGTCGATGAGCGTGCGGACGACGCGCCGCACCTCGCCGATGTTGCCGAGGACACCCGTGTTCAGGTTCGAGCTGGGGCAGACCTCGAGCACCGTGCCGCGCTCGCGGAGCATCGCCAGCACGGCAGGATCCTCGGCGCTGCGCACGCCGTGCCCGATGCGGTCCGGCTCGAGCGCCTCGACCGCGCGACGCACCTCGTCGGCGCCACCGGTCTCCCCGGCATGGACCGTGAGCCCGAGGCCGGCGCGGCGGCAGGCGGCATAGATTCCGGTGTAGTCGGCGAAGTCGAACCCCTCGACGACCGGGCCGGCGATGTCGATCCCGACGACGCCGCGCGTCCGCCACGCGATCGCCTTGGCCGCGATGATCTCGTTCAGTGCCGGTGAAAAGCCTCGGTCGAGGCAGAAGACGAGCCCGGCGCGGACCTGGGGATACTCCAGGACCGCGCGATCCATGCCGCGCACGGCCGCCGCGATGATGTGGTCGAGGTCCTGCTCGCCGCCGCGATTCCGCTTCATCGGGTTGAAGCGCAGCTCGAGCAGCGTCACGTAGTTCTTGCGGTACGCCCCGCCGATCACCTCGTACACGCTCCGCTCGACCGCGATCGGGCTCGACTGGATCAGCTCCGTCCAATGGAAGAGATCGAGGTAGGCCTCAAACGTCCGGCGCCGCCGACCGACGGTGATGAGGTCGCGGAACGCCCAGTAGTCCTTCGTCGGGAGCCGGATGCCCTGCGCGTGGGCGATGCCCCACATGATGGCCGGGGTGACGGCCGCCCCGAGATGCACGTGGAGCTCGCTCAGGGGGGTTCGGGGATCGAGGCGCTGACGCGGCATCTGGCTATCTGCTCGTGTGTTCGGCGGAGTGTAACGCACCGCCCCGATGCTAGAATCGGCCGGCCATGGACGTCATCCGCGACTTCACCGATTGGCTTTCGACCGGCTGGGGGGATCGTCTCGGGGTCCTCTTCCCCCTCGCCCTCGTCGGGCTCCTCGGCCTGTACGTGCTCTGGCTCGTCATCGGCTACCTGCGCGTCAGCCAGGTCGGCCTTGGCGACGGCCCACCGCAGCAGGTCGTCGCGCTGCCATCGTCCGGGGACGGCGCGGAGACGCCGCGCGGCGTCCCGTACTGCGCGTTCGACGGCCTCGCGTACCCCGCCGGCGCGCGCTTCTGCACGAGCTGCGAGCGCGATCTCACTCTCGACTGCGTGAACTGCGCGGCAACGCTGTCCGCCGACGACGCGTCCTGTTACCGATGCGGCACCTCGACCGGTGCCGCCGACCTCGCCCTCCCCGGCTGACCGGTCGATGCCGGCCGGCCACCACGACCGGATCGGTCCATGACGACGCTCATTACCGCGCTCCTCGTCGGCTCCCTCGTCCTCCTGCTCAGCACGGCTGCGATCGGGGTCGGTGCCATGCTGCTCGGCGCCGCCGCCCGTGCCCCGTCGCCGGCCCTGGGCGGTGGTGGCGGCCTGGCGGAGCTGCCGTCCGGCCGCGGCCGGTTGCCGCTCCTCCCACTCGTCGGCGTCGGGGCCGGGTTCGCACTGCTCCTCCTCTCGGTGCTCCTGCGCGCGATCCTCGTCGGCCACGCGCCGTGGTCGAACCTGCACGAGTTCAGCGTCGCCTTCGCCGCCGCGCTGCTCGGTGCCTATCTCCTCCTCGCCCGTGCCAACCCGATCGCCGGACTGGCGCCGCTGGCAGCCCTCCTGGCGGCCGGAATCCTCGGCTTCGCGCTCAGCCTCGACGACCGCGTCGATCCGCTCGTCCCCGCGCTCCAGCAGCCGCTCCTCCTCACCGTCCACGTCGGAAGCGCCGCCCTCGCCTATGCCATCGCCGGCGTCGCCTTCCTGGCCGCGGCGGCAGAGATCGCCCAGCGCGCGACCGCCGACGGCATTCGCTCGCTGCCCTCGACGGCCACCGCCCGCGCCGTCGGGCATCGGTCCGTGCTCGTCGCCTTTCCGATCCTGACGATCGCGATCGCGCTCGGCTCGGTCTGGGCGAACCTCGCCTGGCGCTCGTACTGGAGCAACGATCCGAAGGAGCTGGCCGCCGCGGCGACCTGGCTCGTCTTCGGCGCCTACCTGCACGTCGCCGGACGGCGTGACCGATGGGAGCGCCTCTCCCCGTGGCTCATCGTCCTCGGCTTCGCCGGGGTCCTGTTCACGTACATCGGCGCCAGCCTCCTGTTCGTCGGCGAGCACAGCTACGCGGCACGATGAGCTTGTAGCGGCGGGAAGCGATGGAGACTCGAGAGCTGACGCTGGACACGGACCGGGTGCCGGGACTGACCGACCTGACCGATGCCTGCCGGCGCTTCCTGGCCGACGTGGGCGCGAGCGACGGCCTCCTCACCATCTTCGTCCCGCATGCCACCGCCGGGATCGTCGTCGTCGAGCTCGGGGCCGGCTCGGACGCCGACCTGCTCGAGGCGCTCGAGCGGCTGCTTCCGCGTGACGACCGCTGGCGGCACCGGCACGGCAGCGACGGCCACGGCGCCGATCACGTCCTTCCGCTCCTCGTCGCCCCCTCGCTCAGCGTGCCGGTCCTGGACGGGCAGATGACGCTCGGCACGTGGCAGTCGATCGCGCTCCTCGATCCGAACCGCGACAACCCACGCCGCTCAGTG
This sequence comes from uncultured Steroidobacteraceae bacterium, assembly GCA_964552085.1. GTDB lineage: Bacteria > Chloroflexota > Limnocylindria > QHBO01 > QHBO01 > JACDBZ01. The sequence goes on along the minus strand of CAZKFP010000021.1, from coordinate 1,341 downwards.
CGGCTCTCGTTCCTCGCCGGCTGATCCGGTCGGATCCCGGCCGGCGGCGAGCGCCCGCACCTGCTCGACGAGTCGAGCCGCGTTTGTGGTCGGCTCGTCGCAGGCATACCCGCGGCAGGCGTACGCGGTCGGGTGCCCGTCGCGTGCCAGCTTGCCGCGGAAGAGCGGCCACGAGGCGTGCGGGTCACCGGCCGCCACCGCCCCCAGGACGAGGTCCGGCGCGTACGGAGCGGCCGCCGCTTCGCGCAGCCCGGCGCCGTCGGACGCCCGCTTTGCCGCGACCACGACGTCAACCGGCTCGCCGAGCATCCGATCCACGGCGCACAGCATCCGGCCGAAGGCGCCGGGCTGGCGCTCGAGCGCCGGTGCGACCGCGCGCAGGATCGACCGCGCCCGCCGGTCCAGCTCCTCGTCGCCGGTCAGCAGCGCAAGGCGCTGCAGGACGTCGGCGGCCATAGCGTTCGCCGAGGGCGTCGGGTTGTCCATCAGGCCGCGGGGCCGGGCGACCGTTCGGTCGTGCTCGTCGGACGTGTCGACGAGCGTGCCCGCCTCGTCGTCCCAGAAGTCACGCAGGGCGGTCCCGACCAGGCGCCGGGCGAGGAGCAGCGGTTCCGCCTCGCCGAGGGCGGCGTGCGCGCCGAGGAGCCCATCGGCAACCGCGACGTAGTCCTCCGCGAAGCCCGGCGTGTGCGCTCGGCCGTCGCGTGCCGTGCGCCATAGTCGATCCCCGTCGCGCAGCAGCTGACCGACGATGAACGCGACGAGGTCCCGCGTCGCCGCGGCATGCCGCGGCTCACGCAGGACGAGCGCCGCGTGTGCCAGGGCGCGGAGCGCGAGCCCGTTCCAGGCGGCGAGCTGCTTGTCGTCGCGCGACGGCCGGGTCCGCGTCGCGCGCGCGGCGAGCAGTGCCGTGCGGGCGCGATCGACGAGCGCCTCGGGCATCGCGGCCCCGGCGGGACGGTGCAGGATGTTCGTCCCCTCCCAGTTGCCCTCGGCCGTCAGGCCCCAGCCAGTGGCGACCAGCCGGCGCTCGGCATCGTCGAGCCCCGCATCGGCGAGGACCGACATGGCCTCGTCATGCGGCCACACATAGAAGCGGCCCTCGACACCCTCGCTGTCGGCGTCGAGCGCCGCGGCGAAGCCGCCCTCGTCCGTCCGCAGCTCGGCGAGCATGAAGTCGAGCGTCTCGCGCGCGACGCGCGCGTACCGCTCGTCGCCCGTGGCCCGGTGGCCCTCGAGGTAGGCGTGCGCGAGGAGCGCGTTGTCGTAGAGCATCTTCTCGAAGTGCGGCGCGAGCCAGCGGGCATCGGTGCTGTAGCGTGCGAAGCCACCTCCGAGCTG
>CAZKFP010000020.1:0-2543 GCA_964552085.1 uncultured Steroidobacteraceae bacterium | reverse complement strand
GATCGGCGCGATCGACGAGGTCCGGATCGTCTGCCGCTCGGTCGGCGGCGGGCAGCCAGAGAATGCGGCCGTCGCGCCGGAACCAGGTCAGCTGTCGCTTCGCGTACTGTCGCGTGCGACGAGCCGTGACCTCGATCGCCTGCTCGAGGCTCCACTCCCCCGCCAGATGACGTGCCGCCTCGCCGTAGCCATGGCCCGTCATCGGGCGCAGCTCCGGGCCGAAGCCGGCCTCGAGCAGTCCACGCACCTCGTCGAGGAGCCCGGCCTCGCCGAAGAGCCACGCGGCACGCTCGTCGATGCGTCGGTTCAGGACCTTGCGCGGCCGGTCGAGGGCGACGAGCGCGAGCCGGCCACCGTACGGCTCCATGCGCGGCTTCGCTCCCCCACCCCCGGCGCCGGCGCGCTCGAGCGCGCGCAGCACGCGACGCGGGTTGTGCAGGTCGATGCGGCTGGCGGCGGCAGGATCGAGCGCCTCGAGGCGCTCGGCCAGCGGCTCAAGCCCACCCGTGGCGAGCTCATCGTCCAGGCGTTGGCGGAGCTCCGGTGACCACGCCTGCGCCGCATAGTCATGGCCGTCGACGAGCGCGGAAATGTACAGGCCCGTGCCGCCCACGACCATCGGCAGGCGCCCGCGGCCCGCGACCTGCGGCAGGAGCGTGCGGGCGCGCTCGACCCACTCGGCAACCGTGAATGGCTCGTCAGGGGCGACGAGGTCGAGGAGGTGATGCGGGACGGCGCGGCGCGCGGCGGCGTTCGGCTTCGCCGTCCCCACGTCCATGCCGCGGTACACCTGCCGCGAGTCGGCGACGAGGATCTCGACCGGCATGCGGCCGGCGAGCGCCATCGCAAGGTCGGATTTGCCCGATGCGGTCGCTCCGACGACGCCGATGAGCGGCGGGGGGCGAGCGGCTCGGTCGGCTGCCCTCGTCAAGCCTGCCGGCCCTCGCTCAGACCTCGATCAGGCGCTGGACCTGCTCGATGGCGCTGGCGCGGCCCGTGGCCACCGAGGCGGTGATCACGACGGCATTGAACGAGACCGGCCCCTCGCCGACGTGGAAGCGCGTGGGCAGGTGTCGCGTGAAGCGCGGCAGGACGGTCTCGAGCGAGAACCCGATGATCGAGTCGCGCGGGCCGGTCATGCCGATGTCGCTGATGTAGGCGGTTCCCTTCGGCAGGAGCCGCGCGTCCGCGGTCGGCACATGGGTGTGCGTCCCGACGACCGCGGAGACCCGACCATCGAGGTACCAGCCCATCGCGTTCTTCTCCGACGTGATCTCGCAGTGGAAGTCGAGGATCCGAACCGGCGGCAGCGGGTCGGCTGCCCCGTCAAGCAGCTCGTCGAGACGGTTGAACGGCGAATCGAGCTGGTTCATGAAGACGCGGCCCATGGCGTTGATGACGGCCACCTCGTCGCCCTGCTCGGTGTGATGGATGAGCCAGCCTCGGCCCGGTGTCTCGTCGGGGTAGTTGATCGGGCGCAGGACGGGGCGATCGGTGTCGAGGTAGTCGTAGATCTCGCGTTTGTCCCAGATGTGGTTACCCGACGTGATGACGTCGATGCCGCCGCCGAGGAGCTCCTCGGCCAGGCTCGGCGTGAGCCCGGCGCCCGCCGCGACGTTCTCGCCGTTCGCGATGACCATGTCGAGCTCGAGCTCCGAGCGCAGGTCCGGCAGCAACTGCATGACGGCGAGCCGCCCCGGCTTGCCGATGATGTCGCCGATGACGCCGATGCGGAGCTCACCCGCTGGCGTCGTCACCGGGCGTAGTCGATGGCGCGCGTCTCGCGAATGACGGTCACCTTGATCTGCCCCGGGTACTGCAGCTGATCCTCGATCTTCTTGACGACATCACGCGCCAGGCGGCTCGAGGCGACGTCGTCGAGGTCCTCCGGTCGCACGAGGATGCGGATCTCGCGTCCGGCCTGGATGGCGAAGCAGCGCTCCACGCCGGGGAAGCTGAGCGCGATCTCCTGGAGGTCGTCCAGGCGCTTGACGTAGTTGTCGAGGCTCTCCCCGCGCGCCCCGGGCCGTGAGGCGCTGATCGCGTCGGCGATCTGCACGACCGTTGCCTCGACCGACTCCTGCTCGACCTCCTGGTGATGAGCGGCGATCGCGTTGCACACGACCGGGTTGACGCCGTATCGCGCGGCGATGTCGCCGCCGATCATCGCGTGCGGCCCCTCGACCTCGTGGTCGAGCGCCTTGCCGATGTCGTGCAGCAGCCCGCCCTTCTTCGACTCAGTGACGTTGGCGCCGATCTCGGCCGCCAGGAGCCCCGCCAGGCGGCCGGTCTCGATCGAGTGGTCGAGCACGTTCTGTCCGTAGCTCGTGCGGAACTTCAGGCGCCCGAGGAGCTTGATCAGCTCCGGATGGAGGCCCGGCACCCCCGTGTCGTAGGCGGCTTGCTCCCCGGCCTGGCGCATGACGACCTCGATCTCGGAGCGGCACTTCGCGACCGTCTCCTCGATCCGGCCGGGATGGATGCGGCCATCGCTCATGAGCTTCGTGAGGGCCATGCGGGCAACCTCGCGCCGCACCGGATCG